>CALJQI010000166.1 GCA_937980285.1 uncultured Gammaproteobacteria bacterium
CTCGTAGGCGTCGGCAACGTCGTCACCGTAGATGGTGAACAGGTCGGTGGTGTAGTACTGGCTCCAGGGCCCGCCCTCCCTGCTCAGGTAAAGCTTGGCGTAAACCGTGGCGTCGTCGTAGCTGACGTCGACATCGAAATAAACGTTAAGCGCATGGTAATAGCCATCGCCGTCGAAGTCGCCGCTCAACATCACGTCGGCATCGTATATTTCGAACAGCTGGTCGTGTCGATTGGCGATTCCCGCCAGGCGCTGCGCGGCTTCCGATTCGGCGTAGTTTTCCGATTCGGTCGGCGCCGCCCTGACCACCGGCTCGCGCTTTTTCAACTCGGCGGACAGGTCGATACTACTGTCCAGTTTCAACTTTCCGGCCGAGCGGCTCGACTGCTGCTCCTCGGCCGCCAGGGCAGAGGATTCAACGCCCAGCAGCAGTAAGGGCAATATCAGCGTCGCTATAGTTTTCATCGCCGTCTACCAGTGCTTGCCGTGCTTGCGGCGCGGGTTGTGGTAACCACCGTGACTGTGACTATGCCGACGCTTGTGACCGTGGTGGCCGTGGTGCCCGCCATGACCGTAATGGCGGCGATGGTGGCTATGATTATGATGGCCGTGATGGAACAGCGCATTGAAGGCGAGGAAGGCAGCGATAGGCGCCACGTAATTGTGCCCGTGATTCGCGCTGGCCGGCGCGCTGGCAAGCGCCAACACGACCAGACTGCTGGCCGCCATGATGCGTAATCTTTTTACCCCTGATGATTTCATTTCAGTCTCCAGTCTGCTTTGATGACGCGCCCACTGTAGCGCGCGCAGACTGAATCGAAGCTGAACCGAAAAACTAACGCTGTGAAATAGTTACAAAAAAGGAGGCGCTACCCTCTTTAAAGATAGCAGGCATAAAAAAAGGCCGGAACAGGTCCGGCCTTTTCGAAATCGTTAACGCAGCTGCTTACAGCGCCTTGATCTGGGCGTTCAGGCGGCTCTTGTGACGCGCGGCCTTGTTATGGCTGATCAGCCCGTGGGTGGCGGAGCTGTCGAGCACCGGCACTACTTTCCTGTAAGCTTCCTCGGCGGCCTTCTTGTCAGCGGCCTTGATCGCGGCAACGGTTGCCTTGATATGGGTGCGCATCATTGAACGACGACTGGCGTTATTCTGACGACGCTGTTCGGCCTGGTTTGCACGCTTGCGCGCGGATGCTGAGTTTGCCAAGGTTTACTCCTGGAATGAGCTTGAAAAAACGAGGCGCGCATTATCTTCACTGCGCCCTGTGCTGTCAACCTAAAATGACTGCTATACAAGGACTTAAATGCTAGAATTCCGCGCTTTTATGGCGAGATCAAATCCGAATGCCACCAGTGCCGGTTCGTCATCCCCGCGAAAGCCTACGCGGCCCGGCGGGGATCTTGTATCGTTTGGCGCGATGCCGATCGGAGAGTCCCGCTTTCGCGGGAATGACTTCATTTAATTGAGCGCGCTGATCAAATCAACAGCCTCGGTAGGCTCGATGACGCTATTGTCGCGTCTGCTCGGGCTCGCGCGCGATATCGTGATCGCACGTTTTTTCTCCGCCTCCGACGCCGCCGACGCCTTTTTCGTGGCCTTCAAAATCCCGAATTTCCTGCGCCGTTTATTTGCCGAGGGCGCTTTTTCACTGGCTTTCGTGCCGGTGCTGACCGAGTACCGCAACAACTACAGCGCGGCGCAGACACGCGACCTGATCGACCGCGTCGCCGGCACGCTGGGCGGCATCCTGCTGCTGCTGAGCCTGCTCGGCGTGGCCGCGTCGCCGCTGCTGATCAGCGTCTTCGCCGCCGGCTTTCTCGACCAGCCGGCCAAGTTCGACCTGACTTCGGACATGCTGCGCCTGACTTTCCCCTATATCCTGCTGATCTCGATGACCGCGATGGCCGCGGGCATCCTCAATACCTGGAAGAAATTCGCGGTGCCGGCCTTCACCCCGGTGCTGCTCAACCTGAGCCTGATCGGCTGCGCAATGTACTTGAGCCCGCGTCTCGAGGTGCCGATCACCGGCCTGGCCTGGGGCGTGCTGATCGCCGGCGTCGCCCAGCTATTGTTCCAGCTGCCATTTCTTTACCGCGAAGGCCTGCTGCCGCGCCCGAAATGGGGCTGGCGTCACGAGGGCGTACAGAAAATCATCAAACTGATGATCCCTGCCCTGTTCGGTTCCTCGGTGGCGCAGATCAACCTGCTGTTCGACACCTTCATCGCCTCCTTCCTGGTAACCGGCAGCGTATCCTGGCTTTACTATTCCGATCGCCTGCTCGAGTTCCCGCTGGGCGTATTCGGCATCGCGCTGGCCACCGTGGTGCTGCCCAACCTGTCAGAGGCGCACTATAAAAAGGGCGCAACCCATTTCAACGACACGCTGCGCTGGGCGATCCAGCTGTCGCTGCTGATCTCGGTGCCCGCCACCTTCGGCCTGTTCCTGCTGGCGCAGCCGATCCTGGCAACCCTGTTCGAGTACGGCGCCTTCAGCAGCAACGATTCGGCGATGGCGGCCTACAGCCTGATGGCTTACAGCCTCGGCCTGCCCGCCTTCATCCTGATCAAGATCCTGGCGAGCGGATTCTACGCGCGCCAGGACACCCGCACCCCGGTCCGCATCGGCATCCAGGCGATGTTCTTCAACATGGTGCTGAACGTGGTGTTCGTGCTGTCGATGCTGCATTACGGCTTTATCGCGCCGCACGTCGGCCTCGCGCTGGCAACCGCGGCCTCGGCCTATTTCAACGCCTGGCGCCTGGCGCGCGAACTCAGGCGCGGTGAAATCCTCGGCGCCGTCGAAACTTTCAGCCTGCCGTTGCTCAAGATTCTGGGCGCCTGTATCGCCATGGGCGCGCTGATCCTGTTCATGCTGCCCAACGTCGATCTGTGGAGCGAGCTGCGCTGGCATGGCCGCCTGCAGGAGCTGGCCTGGCTGATTCTGCCCGCGATCTTGTGTTACGCCATGCTGCTTTGGATAATGGGCTTTCGTCGCCACCACATCGTCAAATGAAGTTAATCCGCGGACTTTACAACCTGAGACAGCCACTGCCCGCGAGCGCGGTCACGATCGGTAATTTCGACGGCGTCCATCGCGGCCACCAGCTCGTCATCAGCCAGCTGCAGCGGGTCGCCGCCGAGGCCTCGCTACCGACCGTGGTGATCATTTTCGAGCCGCAGCCGATCGAGTACTTCGCACCCGGCAAGGCGCCCAAACGGCTGGCGCGCTTCCGCGAAAAAATCGCCTACCTGAAAGCGCAGCGAATCGACTACCTGCTGTGCCTGCATTTCGATCAGGCGCTGGCCGAGCAAAGCGCCGAGAATTTCGTGCGCAATATCCTGATCGACAGCCTCAATACGCGCCACCTGGTCATCGGCGACGACTTTCATTTTGGCAGGAACCGCCAGGGCAATTTCGGATACCTGCAGCAAAACAGCGAACGCTTCGGATTCACCGTCGACGAAACCGAAACCCTGATGGAAGACGGCGAACGCGTCAGCTCTACCCGCATCCGCCACTGCATAGAACAGGGAGACTTCGAAAAGGCCGCCCAGCTGCTGGGCCGCCCCTATTCGCTGTCGGGCCGGGTCGCGCACGGCAAAAAACTGGGGCGCGAGCTCGGATACCCGACCATAAACATCAAAATGGGCGATAAAACCCTGATCGTTAAAGGAATATTTGCGGTTCGCGTGAAAGGAATAGATAATCGGGTGCTTGAGGGCGTCGCCAG
>CALJQI010000167.1 GCA_937980285.1 uncultured Gammaproteobacteria bacterium
AAGTCGGCGTCGAACTCGGTTTTCTCGGCGCGACCTTTCGGCCGGGCGAGCAGCTTTATAGCGACGAGGACGGCATATTGCTGTCGCCGACGCCGCTGTTCTAGGCCGCAACGCTCGATATCGACGCCACGGCAGGAATTCGGTGAGATATGCGGGCTAGCGCTTGAAACGGATTTTTTTCGGGTAGGGAAACACATCCTCGTAGATGCCGGCCTTGATGTTGGCCTGTTTCTGCAGCCAGAAATCGGCGTCAAGCAGGTCGCGATGGTACTTGAGAAAAGCCTGGCGCACGCGATTGTCGGCGAACAGGAAGGTCGCGAACTGTTCCGGGAACACGTCGTTGGCGGCGACGCTGTACCAGGGTTCGGCGGCGAATTCATCCTCCGGGTACATCGGTTCCGGAATCTTGCGAAAGTTGCATTCGGTCAGGTAGCAAATCTCGTCGTAGTCGTAAAACACGACTCTACCCTGGCCCTGGCCGGTAACGCCGAAGTTCTTCAATAACAGGTCGCCAGGGAAAATATTGGCCGCGGCCAGCTCCTTGATGGCCTGGCCGTATCCTTTCATCAGGCGATGCAGGTAAGCGTCATCCGCCTGCTGCACGGCCAGGTTGAGCGGCGTCATGCGCCGTTCGATGTAGAGGTGCTTGATGACGATCTGGTCGTCTTCGTCGGAAACGCTGTTGGCGCAGGTCTGGTAAAGTTCTTCCAGCAAGTCTTCGGAAAACCGATTGCGCGGCAGAGCGACGTGGGAGTACTCGAGTATGTCAGACATGCGCCCGACGCGGTCGTGCATCTTCACCAGCCGGTAGGTATCGAGGACTTCCTGGCGGGTGGTTTTTTTCGGCGGCGGGAAACGATCGCGTATGACCTTGAAGACATAGGGGTAGGAGGGCAGGGTGAACACCGCCATCACCATGCCCTTGATGCCGGGCGCGAACATCAGTTCGTCTTCCGAGTGTTTCAGGTGGTGCAGAAAATCGCGGTAAAAAACCGTTTTTCCCTGCTTGTGGAAGCCGATGGCCGAGTAAAACGACTCCTTGCTGCGGGTAGGCATCAGGCGGCGCAGGAAGGTGACGATGGACGACGGCACCGGGTGGTCGACCATGAAATAAACGTAGGAAAACTCGAACAGGCGGTTCAGGCCCTGCTTGCCGATGATGATTGCATCACAATAGATGGAGTCCTCGCCGCTATGCAGTATCGGAATCGCGAACGGCACCGCGTTATTCGAGTTGATCGCGCGGCCGACGATATAGGCCGCCTTGTTGCGGTAGAACACGGCGCTGATCACCTGGAACTGAAAGTTCAAATGCGCCCGCCGCGGACGCGGAAAAGTGTGCCTGATCAGGGCATGGGCGATATTGCGCACGTCGCGCTCGATGTTCTCGAAAGGCAGGTTGAAACCGCCGTCGAGCAGAACCTGCTTGATCGAGGCGCGGAAGCCGCGCTTCGCAGGGTAGTAGACGTGGTAAGAGGGCTTCTCCGAATCGATGAATTCGGTCGAAACCGCGCTGCGTACGAAGATATAGTCATTGCCGAAGTAGTCGCGATGAAACAGCGCGCAAAACACCGAGTTGTAAAAGGATTCGGCCAGCTCAGGCTGCAGGTGATTGCTGATCAGCAGCACGTATTCGCGTTTGACGTCGAACCACAACTGGCTATTGAACGGTTCCAGGTCGTATTGTTTTTGCAGCTCTCGAATCGCATCCTTGACGCGAATGTCGTAAAACTTGATGCGTTCGCGCGAAGCCACGCGCTCGGCATCCCAGTCGGCGTTTTCGAATCGCTCCTTGGCGCCCTTGGTTATCTTGCTGAAAATCGAGAAATGTCGATTGAAACCGTCGAGAATGGTGCTGGCAATTTCTATCGATAGGCCTTTGACCGGGGTGTCCATCAACTGACTCCAGGAAAGTTATTGTTTGCGTGATGGAATATCAAGGCGCTGCCTTTTTTCCCACAGGTTTTTACGGCTGATGCCAAGCATGCGCGCGAGTTCGGTTTCATTGTACTGCGGTTGGTATTTCTTGACGAAGCTGACGAAGTAGTCGTCCAGCGACAGCCGGTTTTCGAGTTCGTACAGCGGTAGCTGGTGATCGGTTTCGACGTTGTTCAATGCCAGGTCTTCGGCTTCGATGCAGCCATTCTGCCTCAGTATGACGGCGCGCTCGATGACGTTTTCGAGCTCGCGCACGTTACCGGGCCACTGGTAGCTCAACATTTGCCGGTAGGCGGCGTCATCGAAAGTCATGCTGTTGCGATGGGTGCGCTGCGCCATGCGCGTCAGAATCGTGTCGGCCAGCAGCTTGATATCGCTGCCGCGTTCGCGCAGCGGCGGTAAATTGATTTCGAACACGTTCAGCCTGAAATAAAGATCTTCGCGAAAGGTTTTCTGTTCGACCATTTGCGCCAGATTTTTGTGAGTGGCCGCGAGTACGCGCACGTCTACGCGGATGACCTTGTTCGAACCAACGCGCCGAATTTCATTATCCTGCAGTACCTTGAGCAGGCGCGCCTGCGCGTCCAGCGGCAGTTCGCCGATTTCGTCGAGAAACAGGGTGGCGCCGTTGGCGGCTTCGATCAGGCCTTTTTTCATTTCCAGTGCACCGGTGAAAGCGCCGCGCTCGTGTCCGAACAATTCGGACTCGACCTGGTTTTCGGCGAAGGCGGCGCAGTTGACGCTGACCAGCGCCTGCTTGCGACGCTCGCTTTGCGAGTGTATGGCGCGCGCCACCAGTTCCTTGCCGGTACCGGTTTCGCCGACCACCAGCCCCGTGGTATCGGCCGGCGCGACGCGCCTTACGCGATCGATGACTTCCAGCATCGGCTCGCAATGTGCGATCATGCCGTCGATCGGGTAATAGCGGGCGACTTCTTCCTTGAGCAGAGTATTTTGCTGCTCGCAGCGGGTTTTCTCGAGAATTCGTTTAACCGTAAGAATCATTTCGTCGTGGTTGAACGGCTTGGAAATGTAATCCACCGCGCCCTGCTTCATCGCTTCGACGGCTGATTGCACGGTCGAGTAACTGGTCATTATCAGTACCGGGATCGGCGCCGCGCGCGTAATCAAGCCGGTGCCCGGTTCGCCCGGAAGGCGCAGGTCCGAAATGATCAGGTCGTACATGTTGATCGAGTTTTCCTCGGCCTCGGCGACCGATGCCACGCCGGTTGCATCGTGGCCCTGGCGCTTCAGCAGTCGCACCAGGCTTTCCTGAATAATGGGTTCGTCTTCTACTACCAGTATGTTGCTCATGCCTGCGCCGCCATCGTATCGTCAAAGCCGGGTAAAACAATGTCGAAGCGGCAGCCTTGCCCCGGAGTGCTGCTGGCCACGATCGAGCCGCCGTGTTCCTGGATGATGTTGTAAGTCAGCGACAGGCCGAGGCCGGTGCCTTCGCCCACCGTCTTGGTGGTAAAGAACGGCTCGAAAATGCGCGGCAGGTGTTCTTCGGCAATACCCTTGCCCTGGTCGCGAACCGAAATCCTGACCTGGTTGGCGCTGGCCGTGGTGTCGATGCTGATCGTCTGGCCGGGCTCGGAAGCGTCGGTCGCGTTGGTCAGCAGGTTGACGAAAACCTGCACCAGTTTCTGTGCATAGCCGGAGATGAAAATATCGCCATCGCAGCGATTGTCGTAAACCATCTGCTTGCCGGAATGGCTAAGCGACACCAGGTTGATTGCCTCGTTGATGATTTGCGCGAGGTCGATGTGTTCCGCCGGGTATTCGTCAGGTGCCCCGGCATGACTGTAGTTCGATAACGAGCCGACGATGCGGCTGATGCGGTCGGTTTGCGTCAGGATCTGGTTCAGTCCCTCGCTTGCCGCCGGGCTTGACTCGAGATCGGAGCGCAAATCCTGCGCCAGGCAGGCGATCCCGGTAACCGGATTGCCGATTTCATGCGCGACCCCTGTCGCCAGTTGGCCGATCGAGGCGAGGCGTTCGCTGTGCGCCAGCTTTTCCTCGAAAGAATAACGCTCGCTATGATCCTCTATCAGTATGGCGACGCCGCTGTTGCCCTCCTGTTCCTGCCTGACCACCGCCTTGAACAGGTTTAGCACCCGAACATGGTCGTCAATCGGGAACTTGAACTTGCTGATCAGGGATTCTTCGCTGGCAATGAATACCGCCAGCAACTCCTGCCAGGGCGCCGGCAGCTGGTCGATCGATTTGCCGACGGCATCCTGCTGATCGATCGCGGTGAGTTTGCTGAGCTGCTTGTTCCAGCTGATGATAATGCCGTCGTTGTCGATCGAAACTGCGCCCAGCGGCAGGTCCTGCAGAACCTGCAGATGAAAACGCCGCAGCGCGTCGAGTTCGCTCGAAACCCCGCGCAGTTCGCTGCGCGATTTTTCCTGGGTATTGCCGACGAACTGGATGGTGTCGGCGAGCGCGCTCTGGGTGGCGCGGTCGATCTGCAAATGCTCGTTGACGATCATGCGCGACAACACCGGTCCCACCAGTCCCGACAGGTTGCGGTCGATTTGCGCGCGCAGACGGATCAGGTCGCCCTGGGTAAGCTCGCCCGGGACCAGTCCGAGATCGGCCAGCGCCCGATCGACTTCGTTATGCGCGATGTCCTGGCCGACAATGGTACTCAATTGCTGTTCGAACTCGGCCACCGACACGGCCTTGACCTCGCCGCGCGGAATCAGGAAGCTTTCGCGCTTACAGGCTTCCGCCACCTCGCGCTCATCCAGCGACTGGCGACTCAACAGTGAAACGATGACGAAAGCCAGGCTGTTGAGTACCAGCGACCACAGCGCCGCGTCGGTGGTGCTCATCGCCAGTTCAGGAATCGTGAAATAGGGCGTTTCGATGATGCCGGCGCGTTCGATCAGCGGCACGAACAGGGTCACCGCCCAGATGGTGGCGCCTACCACGAGACCGGTGATAAAGCCGTTCTTGTTGGCGCGAGGCCAGTACAGCAAACCCACCACGCCGGGCAGGCACTGGGCAACGGCGACAAACGCGATCAGGCCGAGCCCGGCTAGCCCGGGGTTATGCTGCTGGATCAGGTAAAAGAGATAGCCGATGCCGACGATCGACATGATGACGAAGCGACGCCCCCATAGCAGCCACTCGTACATGCTGGTGCCGCGTGACAGCTTCGGCGGAAAGCTGGCGGGCAGGACGAAATTGTTCATGCACATCGAGGCCAGCGCCAGCGTGGTGACGATAATCATCGCGCTAGCCGCCGACAATCCGCCCATGAAGGTCAGGATCGGCAATATCGAAGAGCCGCTGTCGAGGGTTATTCCGAGGACGAAGAAATCGGCCGGGATCGTCAACTGCATCGATTGACCGGCCCATAATATCGGTGGGATCGACAGGTTTAGCAACAGCAGGAACAGCGGGAAGGCCCAGCTCGCGGTTTCGATATTCTTGTGCTCTATGCTTTCGACGAAAATCATGTGGAACTGGCGCGGCAGCAGGAAGGCCGCGGCAAAGGACAGCAGCATCAGCGTCGCCCAGGGTCCCTCGGTCACCGGCGCAAACAGCGCTTCGTTGGCCTCG
Organism: uncultured Gammaproteobacteria bacterium; assembly: GCA_937980285.1. Taxonomy (GTDB): domain Bacteria; phylum Pseudomonadota; class Gammaproteobacteria. The sequence continues at coordinate 5,515 of CALJQI010000167.1, forward strand.
GGATGCTGCTGCAGGTACTCATTCAGTTCGCCAAAGCCACCGAAGATGCCGAATATGGCGAACAAGCCGACGGTCAGCAGCGTGATCAGCTTGACCAGCGATTCGAAGGCTATCGCGACCACCAGGCCGCGATGCTTTTCGCGCAGTGAAATATGGCGCGTACCGAACAGGATCGAGAACAGCCCGATGGTGATGCAAAACATCAGCGCGATCAGCTGTTGCTCGGTTTCGTTGGTCATGATCTGCAGGGTATTGGTTACCGCCTGAATCTGCAGCGACATGTAGGGCAGGGTGCCGGTCAGCACCAGCAGGGTGACGAGCACGCCCGCGAGCTGGCTGTGATATCGAAACGCGAACAGGTCGGCCAGCGACGCCAGTCGATAGGTTTCGGTAATTTTCAGTATCGGCCGCAGCAGGATCGGCGAGGCGACAAAGGCCAGCGTTGTGCCGAGGTAAATAGTGAGGAAATTAAAGCCTTCCTTCTGCGCGAAACCGACGCTGCCATAGAAGCTCCACGAAGTCGCATAGACGCCCAGCGAAAGTGTGTAAACCAGCGGGTGGCGGGCCAGCGACTCCGGGATCCAGCCGCGGTCGGTGGCGGATGCGATGAAGAACAGCAGCCCGAGATACAGTACCCCGACTAAAAATAATTGCCACAGCTCAAATTGCATTTTTTCGCAGCAGGCGTTGCAGGTACCAGGACAGCATGATTATCGCGAACCAGACGATGTAGGGCAGGTACCAGACCGAATCGATGGAAAACCACAGGTTTAGCAGCGGCGGCAGTAAAACCAGGGCCGCAATCAGCACTACCACGATGGTGATTTCGGTAGGGCGCAGATCGGAGGATAATAGCGACAATGTGTTACCCCTGGTTACTTATGATCCGGCCAGAGTGTTACTTATCGTGACGATCAGGTCAACAAGTTAACCTTTCCTGATGATTTGAATCAATTATTAAGTTTCTGAATAGTCGACCGCGACGGCTGCATCTTGTCGCTGGGCGGGGTTTGTGTAAGCATATCCGCGCCCACAGACAATAATTATCCCCGAGGAAGGCAAGATGTCAGAAATCAAAACCTATCCCGCTCCGGCGGAATTTGCCGCTCAGGCAAACGTAAACGCGGAGCAGTATGAATCCATGTATCGCCAGTCGGTCGAAGATCCCGAGGGTTTTTGGTCGGAACAGGCGGAAAACTATATTTCCTGGTTCAAGCCGTGGACTTCGGTTAGCGACTGGAGCTTTGGCGAAGACGATCTTCATATCAAGTGGTTCGAAGGCGCCGAGCTCAACGTTTCCTATAACTGTCTCGATCGCCACCTCGAGCAACGCGCCGATCAGACCGCGATCATCTGGGAAGGCGACGATCCCGGCGAGGATCGCAGGATTACCTACGCCGAGTTGCACCAGGAAGTCTGCAAGTTCGCCAACGTGCTGAAGAGCCGCGGCGTCAGCAAGGGCGACCGGGTATCCATTTACATGCCGATGATTCCGGAGGCCGCGGTCGCGATGCTCGCCTGTACCCGCATAGGCGCGGTGCACTCGATCGTCTTCGGCGGGTTTTCACCGGACGCGCTGCGCGACCGCATCCTCGATTCCGACTGCCAGGTGGTGATCACCGCCGATCAGTCGATGCGCGGCGGCAAGCGCGTTCCGCTAAAGGATAACGCCGACAAGGCGGTCAGCCAGTGCCCCAACGTCAGTTCGGTGATCGTGGTCAAGCGCGGCGGCGACCCGGTCGAGTGGACCGATGGCCGCGATGTCTGGTATCACGAAGCGATAGCCGAGGCTTCCGCCGATTGCGAACCCGAAAGCATGGACGCGGAAGATCCGCTGTTCATTCTTTACACCTCGGGTTCCACCGGCAAGCCGAAAGGCGTGCTGCACACTACCGGCGGTTATTTGCTGCAGGCGGCGATGACGCACAAGCTGGTGTTCGACTACAAGGATGGCGAGGTTTACTGGTGCACCGCCGACGTCGGCTGGGTTACCGGTCACACCTATATCGTCTACGGCCCGTTGGCCAATGGCGCGACCACCCTGATGTTCGAAGGCATCCCGACCTATCCCGATATTTCGCGTTTCTGGCAGGTTTGCGACAAGCACGACGTGTCGATCTTCTATACCGCGCCGACCGCTATCCGCTCGCTGATGGGCGCCGGCGACGAACCGGTCAACAAG
>CALJQI010000168.1 GCA_937980285.1 uncultured Gammaproteobacteria bacterium
CAGGCCTATGACGTGATCGCGGTCACCGCTTCCCTGGGCCAGGTTCCGGACAACCTGCGCCAGGCGCTCAAGGTCGGCGGACGCATGTTTGTCATCGTCGGCCACTCGCCGGTGATGGAAGCGTTGCTGATTACCCGCGTCAGCGAGTCCGAATGGAGCACCCAGTCTCTGTTCGAGACCGATTTGCCCCGACTCGCCGGCTAGCCTCCCCGCCGCCGTGCGTAGCATGAACGCAACCCAGCTGGCGGCGCATCTGGCGGATGCCGAACCCCTGCTGCTGGACGTGCGCGAACCCTGGGAATTCGACATTTGCCACATCGAAGGCAGCGTCAATTTGCCGATGGCGCAGATTCCGCAAAACATGGCGCGGTTTCTCGACAGCGAGGAAATCGTCGTGATTTGCCATCACGGCATTCGCAGCCAGCACGTCATTCGTTTCATGCAGCAGCAATGCAGCCAGCAGCTGATCAATCTGGACGGCGGCGTCGACGCCTGGGCGCGAGAGGTCGACGCCGATATGCCCGTGTATTAATCGCCAACCAGTTTCTTTATAATCCCGGCACAAGAATCACCGTGAGCACCCGTATGTATAAGCTAACGTTAAAACTCCTACCCCTGTTACTCCTCGGCAGCTGGCAAGCACAGGCCGCGCAGGACCTGGTAGCCATCTACGGCCTTGCCCTCAAAAACGACGCCGAATTACTGATCGCGGAAGCCAATTACCTGGCCGCGGTGCAGGCGGTGCCGATCGCGCGTTCGGGACGCAAGCCTCAGGTGTTTCTCAATGCCACCGGCTCGGCGCGGGAGTCGGATAACTCGGAAACGGGGGACAATGACAACGAGACCATTGGCTACAGCCTGAACCTGACGCAATCGCTTTACGATAATGAAACCGCCGGCAACATCGACACCGCCGAGGCCAGCACCGAGGCCGAGCTGGCGCGGCTGCAGGCCGCACGTCAGCAGCTGATTCTGCGTACCGCGGAAAACTACTTCGCCGTACTCGCAGCGCAGGACAATGTCGAATTTGCCTACGCCGAGCGTACCGCGATCGCGCGACAGCTCGAGCAGGCGCAAAAGCGTTTCGAGGTCGGCCTGATCGCGATTACCGACGTGCACGAGGCGCAGGCGCGCTTCGACACCGCCGAGGCGCAGGCTATTCTTGCCGAAAACCTGCTCGAAAACGCTTACCAGTCGCTGGCGGTAATCACCGGTGACGTCACCATTCGCGACCTGGCGCGCGTTGGCGATAATCTGGACATGGTGGTACCCGAGCCCGCGGACTCGGAGCGCTGGGTTAACGCGGCGCTCGAATTCAACCGCGATTTACTGGCCGCCAGGCGCGATCTCGACGCGGCACGATTCGAACGGCGAAAGCGCAGCAAGCGCGGCTACCCGACCCTCGACCTGGTCGCCAGTTATGCCGATAACGACGTCGATGACGACCTGCTGGGGGACTCGCAACAGGACGATTTAACGCTCTCGCTGCAGTTCGAAATGCCGCTCTACACCGGCGGGCGTATCAGCGCGGAGCAGTCCGAGTCCGAGTCGCAATTCGTCGCCGCCAAGAACAACGTGCTGCTGCAAACGCGGCTCGCCTCGCAGCTGTCTCGCACCGCTTACCTCGACGTGGTCTCCGGCATCAGCCAGGTCAAGGCACTCAAGCAGGCGCTGGAATCGAGCAATGTCGCGCTCGAGGCGACCCGGGCCGGCTTCGAAGTCGGCACCCGGACCTCGATCGACGTGCTGGTTTCGCTGCGCGAAACCTACCGCGCCGAGCGCGATTACGCGAGCGCCCGTTACGAATACCTGATCAATACGCTGCTACTGCGCCGGGCCGCAGGCATACTCGAGGATGACGATTTGTTCGATATCAGTCGCTGGCTGATTCAGCAGTAGTCGATGGGCGAACAAAGCTCCGTAAAATTCAAAGCGAGCGATTACTACTCCCCCGGGTTCTGGCCCATGTGGTGCATCTTCGGCCTGTTGCGGCTGGTGACCCTGCTGCCCTACCGCGTGGAACTGGCGCTCGGCCGCCTGCTAGGGCGAATCATTTCGCTGACCACCGGCCGCGCCCGCCATCGCGTCGTCGATATCAACCTGGCGCGTTGTTTCCCGGAGAAGTCCCCGTCCGAGCGCAAGCGCATCAAGTCCGCCTGTTACCAGAACATCGGCGTTTCGCTGATCGAAATGGCGATCTGCTGGTGGTGGCCAGCGGAGAAGCTGAAGAACCTGGTCGAAATCGAGGGGCGCGAGCACCTCGACGCGGCGCTCGACAGCGGCCGTGGCGTGATACTGCTGACCGGTCATTTCACCAGTCTCGAAATCGGCGCGCGCCTGCTGGCGCTGTACCTTCCGGTACAGGTCATGTACCGCACCCAGCGCAACCCGATGTTCGACAGTTACCTCTATACCCGGCGCAGTAGCTACTTCGTCAACGCCGTGTCGCGCAAGAATACCCGCCAGTTGATCAAGGGGATTAAAAACGGGGTTCCGACCTGGTACGCGCCGGACCAGGATTTCAGGCGCGAGCGTAACGTGTTCGCTCCCTTCATGGGCATCGCCACCGCTACCATCACGGCCAGTTCGCGGCTGGCGCAATCCTCCGGCGCGGCGATGCTGCCGTATTACCCGCAGCGCAAGACCGACGGCTCCGGATACATCCTCAGAATCGGCGAAGCGCTCGAAGACTTCCCCAGCGGCGACGATCTCGAAGACGCGACCCGGATCAACCAGTCGATCGAACATTACGTACGCCTGCAGCCCGACAACTACATGTGGATTCACCAGCGATTCAAAACCCGCCCGCCGGGTGAAGCGCCCTTTTATCCATGACTGACAAGCTCGCCGTGCAGTCACCGGGGCTGGTTTACCGCCTGCTATCCATTCCGCTTTACCTGTTCTGGATTCTGCACGCCGTCAAGCACGGCGCCAAACACGGCCTGCCGGGTTACCTATCGATGCGCCTGTTCGGCTTTGCCGGC
>CALJQI010000169.1 GCA_937980285.1 uncultured Gammaproteobacteria bacterium
ACCGGGTGATAGCTGTAACCCTCGGGATCGGTTTCCCAGACGCCGACGCTATGCGCCATCAACTCACGCATCGCGGGCTGAAAATAATTGTTGCGCACCACGCCACAGGCGATACCGGATGCGCCCGCGGCGATGCCGCCCTTGTCGACCACGAGTATATCGCGCCCGTCACCCTTGCCCTGGGCCTTCAACTGCTGCGCCAGGTGATAAGAGGTGCTGAGACCATGAATGCCCGCGCCGATGACCAGATATTTCACATGTGAGGGAATCGCCATTGATTAATCCGCCTTGTTCCGTGTTGCATAAACCGGACTTCGCAGTGTTGCTTGCCGGGGTAAAGTTGCAAAAGAATATCGGAAACGACGGGCCGCCCGCCGAACTAGAACGACCTAAAAAAAGACAATTACGACATGCCGAAATCGTCCAGTAAGGAACGATTTGACCCACACCGCGTCATTGTGAACGGGACTCAGGCCACAAGCATAGCGAACGCACTGCCTATAGCCGAGATACTGCGTCATTGCGATACCCACAGGGCATAAAGGAGCGCCAGCGACGCGGCAATCTTCGAACGATACGACAAGTTTCAGGGGGTTGCTTCGCTGCAGCCAATGCGTTCGCTATGCTCACGGGCTGGACCCCGCTCGCAATGACGTTTCAGGCGAGGTTTTCCACGGCCTTGCGTATACGTTCAACGGCCTGTTCGACACGGCTGCGCGGGCAGCCGAAATTCAGCCGCATGTAGTTGTTATCACCAAAATCGCGGCCCGGCGACATGCCCACGCCGGCATCTTCGAAGAACGCCATCGGGTCGTCGAGCCCCAGTTCAGAGACATCGATCCAGGCCAGGTAGGTGGCCTCGATCGGCCCCAGGCTGAGTCCGCGAATGCCGTTGATAGCGTCGATCAGGTAATCGCGGTTAGCGGCAAGATACTCGCATTGCTGGCGTACCCATTCATCGCCCAGTTCGTAGGCGGCCTCGGCCGCCACAAGCCCCATGACATTGACGTGAGAGACGATGTAGGGATTGACCTTGATATGAACCCGCAGCCCTGGATCCGGCACGATCGCAAACGCGCAGCCCAGGCCTGCGAGGTTAAAGGTCTTGCTCGGCGCCATCAGCGTAATGCTGCGGTGCTCGATCTCGGCGCCCAGCGACGCAATCGGAATATGCCGCTTACCGTGATCGAGAATCAGGTCGCAATGAATTTCATCAGAGCAGATCAGCAGCTCCTGGCGCTGGACGATATCGGCCAGGCGGCGTAACTCATCGTCGCGGTAAATCGCCCCGCCCGGGTTTTGCGGATTGCAAAACAGTAATAGCCGGCCCGGGTGCGGCGGCTGCTGCTCGAGCCAGTCGAGGTCGACGATCATCCGATCGTCACGCATGACCATCGGTATCGGCTGGCTGCCCTGTTGATTCATTTTCGGCGCTTTGGCAAATGGCGGGTAGATGATTTGCGGCCGATAGACTTCGTCCCCGGCCTTGCCGGTAGCGCGGCAGGCCAGGTAAAGCGCGCCGACGATACCCGGCAAAAAAACCAGCCACTCGGGATCGATCCGCCAGTCGTAAAGCCTGCGCATTCGCTCGACCAGCACTTCGGTCAGGCGTTCGGGGGTATGACCATAACCGAATACGGGGTGATCGGCGCGATCTCGCAGTGCCTGCTGTATCTCAGACAGCACGGCGAAGTCGGTATCCGCGACCCACATCGGCAAAATATCGCGCCCATGATATTTTTCCCACTTGACGCTGGTGGCGTTGCTGCGATCGATATGCTGATCGAAATCGTAATTCTGGCTCATGTAAACCTGTTGAAATCGCCCAAGCGGCGATCATATGCGATGCTCCCGGCGCATCCAAGCATTTTGGCAATATAGGGATTGACCTGCCTCGGCACAGTTGCGATGCTCTGCGCCATGCAAGCCGAATACGACTACATCATCCTTGGCGCCGGATCGGCGGGTTGCGTGCTCGCCAATCGCCTCAGTGAAAGCGGCGAATACTCGGTGCTGATCGTCGAGGCCGGCGGCATGGACGACAAGCTGATGATTCACATTCCCGCCGGCGTGCACAGCGTCTACAAGGATCCGTCGATCAACTGGAACTATGAATCCGAAACAGAGGCGCAACTCGATCAGCGCAACATCGAACTGCCGCGCGGCAAGGTCGTCGGCGGCTCGTCCTCGATCAACTCGATGGTCTACATGCGCGGTCATCCGAAGGATTACGATCGCTGGAACGACGACCTGGGCCTGGATGGCTGGAGTTATGCCGACTGCCTGCCTTATTTCCGCGCCGGCGAGACCTCCGAACGCGGCGCCAGTGAATGGCGCGGCGGCGAGGGCCCCCTCGGCGTCGCCCGCGCGAAACTGAAAAACCCGCTTTTCGACGCCTTTCTGACCGCCGGCGAAACCTCGGGCCAGGGGAAATCCGACGATCTCAACGGTTTCAGGCCCGAGGGCCTGGCGCGACTCGACAGCACCATCCGCGATGGCCGGCGCTGCAGCGCCGCGGTCGCACACCTGAAGCCCGCGCTGACGCGACCCAACCTGGAGCTGGTAACCCACGCGCTGGTGGAACAGATCCTGCTCGACAACAAGCGCGCCACAGGGGCCAGGTTTCAGCACCAGGGCAAGGTCCAGGTGATCCGCGCCAGGCGTGAAGTCATCCTCTCCTGCGGCGCGATCAAGTCGCCGCAGGTGTTGATGCTGTCCGGCATCGGCCCGGCCGCGGAACTGAACAGGCACGGCATTCCTATCAGGCACGAAATGCCCGCGGTCGGACAGAACCTGCAGGACCATTTGAAGATTCATTGCACCTGGCGCTGTACCCAGTCGATTACTTACCACCGCGCCGACCGGCCGTGGAACAAGCTTAAAATCGGATTGCGCTGGCTGACCCATAAGGATGGATTCGGCGCCTCCAATATCTGGGAGGCAGGCGGCCTGATTCGCGGCAACGACGAGGTCGACTACCCCAACCTGCAGTACCATTTCGCGCCCATATCGGCCAGCTACCGCGGGCGCAAAATCAGCCTGGCGCAGGGGTTCACGCTGCAGGTAGACCAGCTGCGGCCGGCCAGCAGGGGGCATGTGTCGCTTACCTCGGCCAACCCGGTGGACCGGCCCGCGGCCCATTTCAACTACCTCGACGAAGCCCACGATCTGCGTGAGCTGGTCGAAGGTTTCCACAAGATCAACCAGCTGGTGATGCAACCCGCTTTCATCGCCTTTCGCGGCGAGCGCTGGGACCCGGCAGCGGAGGTCAAATCCGAATCCGAAATCGAAGACTGGATACGGCAGACGGCGTCCACCGACTTCCACCCCAGCTGTAGCTGCCGCATGGGCAAGGACGAAAGTTCCGTGGTCGATGCCGAAATGAAAGTACACGGCCTCGACGGGCTGCGCGTGGTCGACGCCTCGGTAATGCCCGAAATCGTCAGCGGAAATCTCAACGCGCCGACGCAAATGATGGCCGCGCGCGCGGCCGATTTCATACTCGGCAATACGCCGTTGCCGCCGGAGTCAGCCAGCTTCCACTTCCAGGACCGGTAAACAGTCGGCGACGACCGATCTTATTAACCATGAATACCTGCACAGGAGTAAACGAGGTTTCGCCATGAAACAGAAACTGCACAAGGAACTTCAGGCGCTGCTCGATTTTTATCGCAAACAGCGCCAGAACCTGCCGGCGGAATTTACCCACGCCGCCGGGGTCATCAACAATCCCGGGTTTTTCACGGTCGGCGATCTGCAACGGCACCTGAACAATCCGCTATTGCGGCCCGAGTGGGTTCACGTCAAGCAAAATGGAAAGCGAGTGGAACTCGAGAAAAGCTGCTTTTACAAAACCGTGCAGGGGCGTCAGCTTGACTTCATGGACAAGGCGACCTTAAACCAGGAAATCGCTGACGGCGCCGCCGTGGTGCTCGAAGGCATCGATATCCTCGACGCCGGGATCAACGAATTTGTCGGCCGCCTCGACGAGTCCCTGCCCTGCGTCATGGCCAACAGCGTGGTGTTCTTTTCGCAACAGGGTAACGAGGCCTAT
>CALJQI010000170.1 GCA_937980285.1 uncultured Gammaproteobacteria bacterium
AGCTCGATTTCGACCGATTCCGTCTGCCCCGGAACCATCGGTTCGGGGCTCTCGTTACCGTTGCGATGCGCCAGGTTGAGCACGCCCCAGCTAACCCTGGACACCTCGCCGGTGGGGTGTATGTCGTTCAAACGCACGGCGATATTACCCAGCGGCCTGTCAATCGAAAGCTTTAAACGCAGCCTGGGCCGACCCAGAATTTCAATCGGCTGGTGCAGCTTGCCGCTATCGAAAACCAGCGAACCGGAGTCGTCGCGGCGCTGGTCGCAGGGCATCTCTCCACCCGCTTTAAGGGTGAAGAATTCACCGCAGCCGGAACCGCAATCCTGCGGCGAGGACAGGGTTTTTTCCATCGTCCTGCCCGGAATATCGAGTAGTTGACGGTTTGACGCCAGGTAATAAAAGCGGTTGCGAGTGCCGGCTGCCGGCAGTTCCTGCTGCGCGACCCAGCGCCCCGGTTCGCGCTCGTGGTGCGGCAGCGGCCTTGCGTCTTCCAGTATGTATGCGCGATAGGCGGGTAGCCTGTCGACGCCATTGTCGGTGTCCTTGAGCCACCTGTCCCACCAGTTGATCGCCTCGCCGAGAAAATCCATGCGCGGTTTGGGCATCGCAAAGTGGGGATACTTGTGAATCCAGGGCCCGTTTATCGCCCGGGCCTGCGGCAAATTAGCGGCCGCGGCGGGTGGCGCATTGATATATCCGTCGGCCCAACCGGAAATTACAAGTGACGGAATTTTGACGTTTTCATAGTTTTCACTTATCGATCCGTGCTTCCAGTATCCGTTTTTTCTCTGATTTGAGAGCCAGATCGCCAAAGGGAAGGGTTGAGTTTGGAGACGTTTCAGCCAGGTTTCGCGCCAGACTTCGCCGACCAGCTCGGGATCGGGCGGCCGCGACGCGTAACACAGCATCGTACTCGACCAGAAAAAGTTGGAATACAGCAGGCAGCCATTCTTGTAGTGAATATCGTCGTTGTAGCGATCGACCGTGGTGCCGATCGAAATTACCGCCTTGAGCGCGGGCGGTTGCAGTGCCGCGATCTGCAGGGCGTTGAATCCGCCCCAGGAAATGCCCATCATGCCGAGCTTGCCGTCGCACCAGTCCTGTTGCGCGATCCAGTCGATGACTTCGCAGCCATCCGCCAGTTCGCGCGGCGAGTACTCGTCGTCCCAGTCGCCGTCGGATTCGCCGGTGCCGGAGATATCGACCCGTACGCCGACATATCCAGCCTCGGCGAAGGCAGGGTAGGTGCTGTCGTCGCGTTGTGCGGTACCGTCGCGCTTGCGGTAGGGCAGGTATTCCAGAATGGCGGGCAGCGGGGTCGTTTTGGCGCTATTCGGCATCCAGATGCGGGCAGACAATCGGCGCCCATCGGACAACGGGATCCACTCGTTTTCCAGCACCTCGAATCCGGCGTTTTTCATTGTTCTTTACTCACTGCAGGCGGGAAAGTCATTTTGCCTGCCCGAGGCCGGCCCAGGCAAGCATTGCAGTGGTAAAGCCTGGCAGGAACTTAGAGCGAGGGTCCCGCCGAAACCAGTTTCTTGCCGCTGTCGGTATCGGTATATTGCACGAAATTCTCGACGAACAGCGAGGCCAGGTTTTGTGCCTTGTCGCTCCATTGCGAGGTATCGGCGTAGCTGTTGCGCGGATCGAGGATGGCGTTGTCCACACCCGGCAGATCGGTCGGCATCGCCAGGTTAAACACCGGCAGAATCGCGGTTTCGGCCTTGTCGAGCGAGCCGTCGAGAATGGAGTCGATGATCCTGCGCGTCGCCTTGATCGAAATACGCTTGCCGCTGCCGTCCCAGCCGGTATTGACCAGGTAGGCCTGGCTGCCGTTTTGCTGCATGCGCGTATTTAGCACGTCGGCGTATTTGGTCGGGTGCAGCGACAGGAAGGCTTTGCCGAAGCAGGCGGAAAAGGTCGGAGTCGGCTCGGTAATGCCGCGCTCGGTGCCTGCCAGCTTGGCGGTGAAGCCCGAAAGGAAGTAGTACTCTGCCTGGGCCGGGGTCAATTTCGATACCGGCGGCAGAACGCCGAAGGCGTCCGCGGTCAGAAAGATCACGTTTTGAGCATGGCCGGCTTTCGACACCGGTTTGACGATATTGTCGATGTGATAAATCGGGTATGAAACGCGCGTGTTTTCGGTTTTCGAGCCGTCGGCGTAATCGATTTCACCGGCATCGTTGACGACCACGTTTTCCAGCAGGGCGTCGCGACGAATGGCGCGGTAAATATCGGGCTCGTCTTCGGCGCTCAGGTTGATGGTTTTGGCGTAGCAACCGCCCTCGAAATTGAAGATGCCGTCGTCGTCCCAGCCGTGCTCGTCGTCGCCGATCAGGCGGCGCTTGGGATCGGTAGAGAGCGTGGTTTTACCGGTGCCAGAGAGGCCGAAGAAGATCGCCACGTCGCCGTCGTCGCCGACGTTGGCCGAGCAGTGCATCGACGGAATGCCGCGCAAAGGCAACAGGTAGTTCATCATCGAGAACATGCCTTTTTTCATTTCACCGCCGTACCAGGTGCCGCCGATGATCTGCATGCGCTCGGTCATGTTGAAGGCAACGAAATTCTC
>CALJQI010000171.1 GCA_937980285.1 uncultured Gammaproteobacteria bacterium
GATGAAGACCAGCGCGTAACCGGCGGAAGCGCGTGCCGCCTTGACCGAAGGCACGGTAAAGAAGCGCATGATTACGTGCGGCAGGCCGGCGGTACCGACCATCAGCGACAGCGTGTAGGCGAACATGTTGATATCGTTGCCCAGCACCGCGGTTGTGTATTCCTTGAAACCGAGATCGGTGACTACCTGGTCCAGTTTGTCGAGGAAGTAGACGCCACTGCCATCCGCCAGGGTGCTGCCGAGACCGAGTTGCGGAATCGGGTTACCGGTCAGGTGCAGCGAAATGAATACAGCCGGCACCGTGTAAGCGAAGATCATCACGCAGTATTGTGCGATCTGGGTGTAGGTAATGCCCTTCATGCCGCCTAGCACCGCGTAAACCCAGACCACGCCCATGCCGATGCCGAGACCAACGCCGTATTCGACTTCGAGGAATCTCGAGAAAGCCACGCCGACGCCCTTCATCTGGCCGATAACGTAGGTCAGCGAGGCGATGATCAGACATACCACGGCGACGATGCGCGCGGTGTCGGAGTAATAGCGGTCGCCGATGAATTCCGGCACGGTAAATTTGCCGTGCTTGCGCAAATAGGGCGCCAGCAGCATCGCTAGCAACACGTATCCGCCGGTCCAGCCCATCAGGAAAACAGAGCCGCCGTAACCGAGGAAAGCGATCAGGCCCGCCATCGAGATAAACGAGGCCGCGCTCATCCAGTCGGCGCCGATCGCCATGCCGTTGGCAATCGGCCCGACGCCGCCGCCGGCGGCGTAGAATTCACTGGTCGTACCCGCGCGCGCCCACCAGGCGATACCGAAATAAAGCGCGAAGGTGCCGAAAACGACAATATAAGTAAGTGTTTTTAAATCCATGTCGTCGTCCCCCTATTCCTTGACGTCGAATTCTTCGTCGAGCTTGTTCATCGCCCAGGCGTAGTAAAAGACCAGCGCACAGAATACGTAGATCGAGCCCTGCTGCGCGAACCAGAAGCCGAGCTTGAAGCCGCCCATGCGGATCGTGTTCAACGGTTCGACCAGCAGTAGTCCGAAGCCGTAGGAAACCACGAACCAGACCACCAGGCACTTGGCGATCAGGCGCAGGTTTTTCTGCCAATAAGTTTGATTTTGCATTGTCTCTATAATCCCCCCGGAAATTTGAGTTAGCGCCGGTCGATGGAAGAAATGCAGTTCGACTCGACGTGGCCTGAATTTTGGAAGTGCGGATGCTGCATTAATCAGGAGGACAATGCAATTCGAACAGGGGCATATACTCTATGAAAATATCTATATCAATCATTGGTTTATTGATTCGCGGCAAAGCATCGGCCGCCATCGGTTTCGAAAAATCGTCGAAAATTCCCGCGCGCTGTGCGCCGAAACTCAATAGATTCGGGCCGCCGGGGCGATTCCGGCGTTGATGAAAAAACGCCAAGGTATTGTCCCTGGTATCGCTCTCGCATCACTACATTGTTCGGAACTTCCTGGCGCCGGCGGCCAGCACGACAGGCACGCACTAGTGTTGCCATCCATTCTTTTCTATACTTCGAAGCCGTTTTTATCGGGGTCATCATGAAAGAAACCAATCCACAAGAGTTGTTCAAAAAGTACAGCGAACACGGCCATCGCCTGTTTAAGGAGTTCTCGGTATCCGAATCACAGGAAATGGCGTCCCAGTTCTTTAACTCCTGGAATACCATCATGACGCGAGCGATGGAAAGCCCGCAGGAATGGGTAAAGACGATGACCGGATTCTACCAGGACCAGTTCAACTTATGGGTCAACATGTTCAACCCCTCGGCCGCCGGCACGGTGCACCCTGTGCCGGGCGATCGACGCTTCGATTCTCCCGAATGGGATGAAAGCCCGTTACACAACTATCTCAAGCAATCCTACCTGCTGTCCTCGCGCTGGTTGTCCGGGATGATTTCAGATTCAACGCTGGATGAATCGACCAGGAACAAGTGCGACTTTTACACGCGCCAGTTTATCGACGCCATGTCGCCCTCCAATTTCGCCGTGACCAATCCCGAGGTGCTCAAGGAGACGCTCGAAAGCAAAGGCCAGAACCTGATCCAGGGTCTTTCGAACCTGATGCAGGATATGGACAAGGGCCGCATCAGCATGACCGACGAGTCCGCTTTCGAGCTGGGTAAAAACCTGGCGACAACGCCGGGCTCGGTTGTTTTCGAGAACGAATTGATCCAGCTGATCCAGTTCAGGCCGTTAACCGAAACCGTCAATGAACGCCCAGTGCTGATTATTCCGCCCTGCATCAACAAGTATTACATTCTCGACCTGTCCGAGCACAATTCCTACGTGCGCTATTGTCTCGAGCAGGGCAACAACGTGTTTATCATTTCCTGGCGAAACCCGGATGAAGCCATGGGCGATAAAACCTGGGACGATTATCTCGACGAGGGCACCATACCGGCCATCGAAGCGGTCAGGAAAATAACCGGCGCGAAAAAGATCAACGGCGTTTCCTGGTGTATCGGCGGCACCCTGCTGGCGACGACGATGGCGGTACTGGCGGCCAGGCGCAGGAAACCTTTCGCCAGCGCTACCTTTTTCACCACTTTGCTCGATTTTTCGGATCCGGGCGAACTGGGCGTATTTATAGACGAATCCCAGGTCAACCAGCACGAGCACAAGCTGGCCGAGGGCGGGGTCATGCCGGGCAAACAGCTGGCAACGACCTTTTCGATGCTGCGCGCCAATGACCTGATCTGGAACTACGTGGTCAATAATTACCTCAAGGGCAGGACACCGCCGCCGTTCGACATCCTCTACTGGAACGGCGACTCGACCAACATGACATCGGCCATGTACACCTGGTACCTGCGCAATATGTACCTGGAAAACAAGCTGGCACAGCCGCGGGCGCTGGAACTGTGCGGCGTTGCCGTCGACCTGGGTAAAATCGATTGCCCGATTTATTACCTGTCGGCTATCGATGACCACATCGCGCCGTGGAAGACCACCTTTGTCTCCACCGAGTTATTGAAAGGGCCGATGGAATTCGTACTCGCGGCCAGCGGGCACGTGGCCGGGGTAATCAACCCGGCAAGTAAAAACAAGCGCAGCTTCTGGGTCGACGGCGAGACCGGCCAGGGCGCCGACCATTGGCTGGAAACCGCGGAAAGCATTCCCGGCAGCTGGTGGACACATTGGGACCAGTGGCTCAAGGCCCAGGGCGGGAAGCAGGTTCCCGCGCCGGAACGGCCGGGCAATGACGATTTCGCGGAAATCGAACCCGCGCCGGGCAGCTATGTCCTGGCCAGGGCCAGCTAGCGGCAGCCTCAAACCGAAAAGCCGCGGATAGTTGCGCGCCTTCACATCAACCGCTAGCGCAAACGACTATTGCCAGTGGAGTCCGGTTTACCGCCGCAAGTTTTCGATATTGTCTAACGCCCCTGCATTTGTTCAGCCCCGCAGTTTAGTCGAGGCCTGGCGGCCCACGGAATCTTCCGTTTGCACATATCGGCTGTTCAGCTAGTATTGATCGAGAATTACTAACGCGTAATCCAGTTATGAGCTTCGGTTCCACGCACGAGAAATACAGTAATTCCCTGCTCGGTATTGTTAAGGGTAATACGCTGTACAAGGGAGATTCGGAAGCGGCGTTCAGGGAGATTACCGAGTCAGCATCGCGCACCATGGACGTCGAGCGCGCGAGCATCTGGATGTATGCCGGGGACCGCGCCAGCATCAAATGCGTCAACCTTTTCGAGAAAAAAACCGCTAGCCATCACCAGGGCGCTGAGTTGGTCAAAACCGATTTTCCCGCTTACTTCGCGGCGATGGATACGGATCGGGCAATCGACGCGCACGACGCGCATCACGATTCGCGAACCTGCGAGTTTTCCGAAAGCTATCTTACCCCCAACGGCATCACTTCCATGCTGGATGCGCCGATATTTTACGAGGGCGGGACAATTGGCGTTATCTGCATCGAACATGTAGGCCAACGCCGTACCTGGACTACCGAGGAAATCACCTTCGCCGGCTCACTGGCCGACCTCGTCTCGCACGCTATCGAGTCGCAGAAACGGAAATCGGCCGAAATCAAGTTAAGGGAAAGCAAGGAACTGTTCAGAAATTACGCGCAATCCGCCTCGGACTGGTTCTGGGAACTGGACGCCGAAGCGAATTACACCTATTTAAGCGACCGCTTTTTCGAGCGAACCGGGTTTAGCCCGGAAGACATTTATGGCCGCGATCGCAGCGTGTTCATAAATCAGGACAGCGAAGACCTTGAAGGCGAAAAGTGGCAGCAGCTTTTCCTGCGGCTTCGCAATCGCGAGCCGTTCAAGGATTTCGAGTACCAGATCAGGAAAGCCGACGGCGAAATAATGTTCGTCTCGACCAATGGCGTTCCCGCCTATGACTCGAAACAAAATTTCATCGGTTACCGCGGCACCGGAAGTGAAATCACGCATCGCAGAATGACTGAAAACCAGTTGCTTGAAAACGAGAAGAAATATCGCACCCTGGTCGAATCGGCGCCCATTTGCATTCATCAAATTGACCTCGATGGCAATTTGATGTCGATGAACCGGGCCGGGCTCGAAATGATAAACGAGAGCGACGAGCAGGCTATCGTCGGAATGCCGTACCTCGATGCCGCCTGCGCCGAGGACCGCGCTCGAATCTCAGCCCTCATGCAGAAGGCATTCAACGGCGAGTTTTCGGAATTCGAATTTCGCGGCCAGGGAGATATCGAATTCAGCAGCAATTTCGTGCCGATTCTCGATTCCGACGGCAAGGTCGACCACTTGCTGGGCCTTACCCAGAACATCACCTCGAAAAAACGCGCGCAGAATGAACTCAGTTACCAGGCCAGTCACGATCTCCTGACCGGGCTTGTCAATCGATACGAATTCGAGCGCCGCGTCGAACTGCTGATTTCGACAGCCCGCAGCGAAAAGATAGAGCATGCCCTGTGCTTTATGGATCTGGACCAGTTCAAGGTCGTAAACGACACCTGTGGTCATATTGCCGGCGATGAACTTTTGCGCCAGCTCGGGCACCTGCTGAGCGAGGTTGTCAGGCCTCACGACACGCTTGCACGGCTCGGCGGTGACGAGTTCGGAGTACTGATCGAGAACTGCGGTCTCAGGCAGGCCCAGAGGGTGGCTGCAGCGCTGCAGCAGGCTACGCAGGGTTTTCAATTTTACTGGAAGGGACAAACTTTCCGCATCGGCGTCAGCATCGGCCTGGTAGCCATAAACGAATCCACCGCCAATCTTACCGAGTTGATGAAACAGGCCGATGCCGCCTGTTACATGGCAAAGGACCTGGGGCGGAACCGCATCCACGTATACCGCTTCGAAGACGCCGATATCGCCGAACGTCACGGCGAGATGCAGTGGGTTACCCGTATAGGCAGCGCTCTGGAAGAAAACCGGTTTACGTTATTCCTGCAAAGCATCGAGCCGCTCGATAACAGTCCCGACAAACATTACGAGGTTTTGCTCAGAATGATAGACGAGCAGGACAATATCGTACCGCCCGGGGCTTTTCTGCCGTCGGCGGATCGATATGGCCTGATGGACCGGGTGGATAACTGGGTGGTCGAGAATGCCCTGGCATCGATGGCCGCTCATCCGCAGTTCGTCGAACAGATTAATTTCATTTCCATCAACCTGTCCGGTCAGTCGGTGACCAATGCGGGCTTCCTGGCATCGATAATTGCCCAACTGAAGGATCTCAGGATCGACACCGGCAAGATTTGTTTCGAGATCACCGAGACATCAGTCATTTCCAACCTGAGATCGGCAATCCGGTTCATATCAAGCCTTAAGGAAGTGAACTGTCGATTTGCCCTCGACGATTTTGGCAGCGGATTGTCGTCGTTCGGATATTTAAAAAGCCTTCCGGTCGATTTTCTGAAGATAGACGGCATGTTCGTGAAAGACATGGTCGATGACCCCATCGACTACGCAATGGTGAAGTCGATCAATGAAATCGGCCACGTTATGGGAATGAAAACCATCGCCGAGTTCGTGGAAAACGACGCCATCAGGGAAAAACTGGTGGACATGGGTGTCGATTACGCGCAGGGCTACGCTATCGGCAAGCCGAGACCATTC
This sequence comes from uncultured Gammaproteobacteria bacterium, assembly GCA_937980285.1. Taxonomy (GTDB): domain Bacteria; phylum Pseudomonadota; class Gammaproteobacteria. The sequence continues at coordinate 6,090 of CALJQI010000171.1, forward strand.
GAAGAGGTGCTTGGCATCGCCAGCCAAAGACAACCGGCTCGAAAAAATTAAGCACCATTCCAGCGACGGCGGCAGGCAGAAATGAGGGGCCAACGATGTGCAACCCGAGGCCAGTTTGCCCTGATCGAATATTCCCTCGCGATCGTAAGATCGCATGTCATGCCTGCGGCCCTGCCTCGACCTGCGGCAGCCTGAAAGTAAAAATCATTATCGGAGAACAATACTTGCAATAATAGCACGGTCGTACTATTATTCGCCGTTATGAGCAAGGGAGACGACACCCGACAGGCAATCTTGCAAAGCGGCCTCGAGATGGCCAGCAGGATTGGACTCGAACAGGTCACCATCGGCAGCCTGGCCAGGCAGAGCGGGTTATCGAAGAGCGGCCTGTACGCGCATTTTCAGGCCAAGGAAACCCTGCAGATCGAGATTCTGCAACTGGCGGGACAGATTTTTGCCGCCTCGGTACTGGTGCCCGCGTTACGCAGCGCCAGCGGAATCGCCCGCATCCGCCGCGTGGTCGCGAACTGGCGCGCGTGGAACGAGAACCTGTCCGGCGGCTGCGTGTTCGCGTCGGCCTGCAACGAATACAGGGACCGCCCGGGCCGGGTGCGCGACTTTGTCGTGGCGCAGCAGCGGGAGTGGCTTGCATCGCTGCAGCGGCTGGCGCAATCGGCAGTGGAGACAGGCGATTTCCGCAGCGATATCGATAGTGCCCAGTTCGCCTACGATCTCTACTCGAGCCTGCTCGGCTTTCACCTGTTTCGCAACATGCTCGACCTGCCGGACGCGGATCAGCGCCAGGCACGGGCGCTCGAGCAATTACTCGATAACTATCGCTAACCCGGAGAAACGCGATGCTGGATCACTATCTCACCGTGACTGAAAATAGCACGAGCGTGCTTAAAAAACTGGCAGGATACCTGTTCTTCGGCCTGTTCAAACTGGCGCCGGCGCGTGTCGGCCCGTGGCTGATGCGCCTGTTCTTCCGCCCGGGAATCGCGCTACAGGGCGATCACGAAAAAGCCATCTGGTCGACCGGCCAGGCTTTCGAATTCGAGTCGCACGGTCGCCTGATTCGCGGCCGCCACTGGGGCGAAGGCCCCGGCGTATTGATGGTGCACGGCTGGGACGGTCGCGGCAGCCAGTTTCATCGACTGGTGGCGCCGATCGTCGCCGCCGGATATCGCGCGATCGCCTTCGACGCCCCGGCGCATGGCGAATCCGCCGGCCTCGAAACCAATTACTTCGAATACACCGACGCGGTGCGTCACCTGCTGCGTGGCGACGCCGGCATGCCGGTGGTCAAGGTAATCGCCCATTCTTTCGGCGCCGCGGCGACGATTAACGCGATCGACAAGGAAGGCCTGGCGCCGGATCTGCTGTTGATCGCGCCGGCCTTGCATCTCGAGGAATTCCTGCACGCGAGTTTCCAGCGTCACGGTATTCCGTTCGGCTTGTTTCGCGAAGTCATAGGCAGCCTGGAAAGACGATACGGTTACGATTTCCACCGCGACAACCCGAAGCGGCTGATACGGCGCCTTGCCCAGCCCTGCATGATCCTGCACGACGAATTCGATCGCCTGGTGCCGATCGAGCAAAGCCGGGCGGCGGCACAGGCGAATCCGCTCGTTTACCTGCAGCCAACCCGTGACCTGGGACATACCCGTATCCTGAAATCGGATTCCGCAGTCGCCGCGCTCAACGGTTATCTGCTGGAACAACTTGCCGAGGCCGGTTAAAGCGGCTCGCTATCGCTGGCGATACAGGACGGAATCCATTTGCCACTGTAATAACCGTAGCGCGGGCCTGGCGCTACAGCTGCAATCGCCCGATGTAGTTTGAATCGGTACCGAACCAGATCGAGTTGCCGCGTGCGTCGAAATGCATATGCCGAATCGATCCGCGCGCGTTGGGCACGGTAACAACGTGAATAAAAGCCTCGCGTCGCGGATCGAAGGCAACCAGCCGATTAGGGCTGCGGCCCTCGGCGAGCCATATATTGCCCTGCCCGTCCATCGCCATGCCGTAGGGCAACGAATCCTCGCCACCCGGCAGCGGCCACTCGTCTAGCTCGCCGTTATTGGTATCGTAACGACCGAGCATGCCGCGGCTATAGTCGGCGTACCACAGGTTGCCGCTGCCATCGATTTCGAGCCGCCGCGGTCGGCTGCGCCGGTCCGGCAGCTCGACCTGCCAGACCCTGAGACTGTCGGGATCGATACTGGCCAGGCGATTGGTGCCGAACAACACCGCCCAGGGCCGTCCGCGGGGATCGATCTTGATACCGTAGGGCCGCAAGCCCTTTCCCGGCAGCGCAACCAGGTCGATGTCGCCGCTTTCCACGTTCAGTCGCCCGATGTGGTCGCTCCACTGCGCGGTAAACCAGATGTTGCCGGCCTGATCGAATACCATCGTATGCGGGTCGCGCACTCGCTCGCCCGGCATTTCGTATATTCTGAGCTGGTTGCTTTTCGGATCCAGCCGGCCGATGTAGGGCAGCGTATTGGCGGCAAACCAGACGTTATCGCGCTGGTCGATGATCAGGTTATGCGGGCCGGCGCCATCGGCGAGCCCGTATTGCTTGAAGGCGCCGGTACGCGGGTCGAGATAGGCGATATAGGCGCCCGCCTGGCCGCAAAACCAGACGCGTCCGGTCGAATCGACGAACGGATCCCTGGGCCTCGAATTCGGATAAGGCACTTCCCATTCGGTTACGCGAACCGTGTCGGCCACCGCGGCAGGCACAATGCAGACAAAAACCAGGAGTAGCACGTTTACCAGATCACGCATTGCAGAAGCCTTTTCATCCGAAACAGGGGTAAGTTAATAATGGCACAAGGCTCAGAAATATCGAGTTATCCGCGCGCAACTCCGCCCTGCTCCAGGTCCCACAGGCCCAGTCGCGATGTCGCAGCACCCGAATCAGGGGCGGATGCTGTTTTCGTCTTCGCTTCTGGCAACCGCGACCCAGTCGAGCTTGCGCCGGGTCTCGCGGTAAATCATGAACACCGCCGCGGCAATGACGATGCCCGCACCGAGCCAGGTGGCGCCGCCGGGAAACTGGTCGAACACCAGGTAGCCGAACAGGGTGGCCCACAGCAGGCGTACATAATCGAGCGAAGCCAGTAGCGACGCCTCTCCGTGCTTGTAAGCGAAGATATTGCACTTTTGCCCGAAGTAGGAAACCACCGCGACCGCGATCAGCAACAACCATTCGTCCGCGTCAGGCGTCTGCCAGAAGTATATCCCCGGCAGGATCATCACCACGCCGACGCCGAGCGAACCGTAAGTCATGATGGTCTCGGCGCTGTCGCTCTGCGACAAAAGGCGCAGCAGTATCATCACGCCGGCGGCGCCAGCGGCGCCGATTAGCGATAACAGACCGTAAATGGAAAAGTTGTCGGTACCGGGCTGCAGCATGATCAACACGCCGATGAAACCGACCAGCACCGCGCTCCAGCGGTACAGGCCGACGGTTTCGGCCAGGAAAAGCACCGCGAATATGGTGACGAAAAAGCTCTTGGCGAAAAAGATCGCGGTAGCGTCGGCCAGCGGCAGATGAATGACCGCGGTAAATCCGCACAGCATCGCCACCAGCGCACAAGCCACGCGCGTCAGCTGCAGTCCCGGACGTTCGCTGCGCAGCGAGCCGGGGAAATTGCGCAATATCGCCGGCGCTATCATGATCACCATGCCGATCTGACGCAGCAGCAGTATCTGCGTGATGTGCAGGCGCTGCCCGAGCAGCTTTATCAACAGCGCCATCAGTGCAAACACGATCGAGGCCAGCATCAGGAAAGCGATGCCTTTCAGGTTATCGGGCAGGCGATGGAACCAGTTCAAGTGATACAGCCATTTACCAGGTTAAGGGCCGCGAGGATCGGCTTTCTACGGAGAAAAGACTAGCGCCGTTCCGGCAGGGAGCAAGGCATGGTCTCCAATCCGGGCGTCCCGCGCAAAAAAAAAACGCCGGACTGATTCCGGCGTTTTTTCGGTGCTATTACAAGATTCCCGCTTGCGCGGGGATTAGCGCAGGCTAGAGCGCGGCGTCGAGCTCGGGCACGGCGTCGAACAGGTCCGCCACCAGGCCGTAATCGGCGACCTGGAAGATCGGCGCTTCGCTGTCGTTGTTGATGGCGACGATGACCTTGCTCTCCTTCATGCCGGCGAGGTGCTGGATGGCGCCGGAAATGCCGACCGCGATGTACAGGTCGGGCGCGATGACCTTGCCGGTCTGGCCGACCTGGAATTCGTTCGGCACGAACCCGGAGTCGACCGCGGCGCGCGAGGCGCCGACCGCTGCGCCGAGCTTGTCGGCGACCGAGTGCAGCATCGAGAAGTTTTCGCCTGACTGCATGCCACGACCGCCGGAGATGACGATCTTGGCCGAGGCCAGGTCGACCTGGTCGCCGTCGGATACCGCCTGCGATACCCAGCTCGACAAACCGCTATCGCTGCCGCCGCCGACCGATTCGACGCTGGCGGAGCCGCCTTCGGTGGCCGCGGCTTCGAACTTGATGGTGCGCACGGTAATGACCTTGATGGCATCGGAGGACTGAACCGTGGCGAGCGCGTTGCCGGCGTAGATCGGGCGCACGAATGTGTCTTCGGACTTGACTTCGACGATGTCGGAAATCTGCGCCACATCGAGCAGGGCCGCGGCGCGCGGCATGACGTTCTTGCCGAAAGTGGTGGCCGAGGCCAGCACATGACTGTACTCGCTCGCCAGTTCGACGATCAGCGACGCCAGGTTTTCCGCCAGGTGATGCCCGAATTTCGCATCGTCGGCGACCTTGACGCTGGAAACGCCCGCGATTTTGGCTGCCGCTTCGGCGACCGCGCCACAGTTTTCACCGGCGACCAGCAGATCGATATCGCCGCCGATTTGCTGCGCGGCGGTAACCGCGTTCAGGGTCGGCAGGCCAACTTCGTTATTATCGTGTTCGACTATTACCAGATTGCTCATGACTAAATCACCTTCGCTTCGTTGCGCAGCTTTTCTACCAGCTCGCCGACATTGTTGACGATAACACCCGCGGCACGGCCTTCAGGCTCATCCACCTGCAGCGTGGTCAGGCGGTTGGCGGTGTCGAGGCCGAGGCTGTCGAGCTCGATCTTGTCCATCGGCTTGCGCTTGGCTTTCATGACGTCGGGCAGCTTGACGTAACGCGGTTCGTTCAAACGCAGGTCGGCGCTCATTACAGCGGGCATTTTGACCTGGATCGTTTCGAGGCCTGCATCCACTTCGCGGGTGACGCTCGCCTGCTCGCCTTCGATCTTGATTTCCGAAGCGAAGGTTGCCTGCGACCAGCCGAGCAATGCCGACAGCATCTGCGTGGTCTGGTTGGAATCGTCGTCGATGGCCTGCTTGCCGCAGATGACCAGGCCGGCGCTTTCCTGCTCGGTGACCTGCTTCAGCACCTTGGC
>CALJQI010000172.1 GCA_937980285.1 uncultured Gammaproteobacteria bacterium
CTCGACCCGGACGAGCTGGCGATAACGATCCGCTTTCGCGACACCTCTTACCAGCAATCGGCCAGTCTCATCAACACGATGCAAAAGCTGTTACAGGAAGAAGGCATCAACCACCAGATCGAAATGCACCGCGGCAGCGACAAAACCGAGTAACCCTCGATCCGACCGATTTGCCGTCATCCCGCGAACTGGACCCCGCGATTTCGGGCCCTGCGGGGCCGAGCGGCCGAGATATGACAGTTTCGAGCCTGGTCGGGATATGCCTGCTTGAATTTTTCAGCCGGTTTCACGAATTGGCAGGGGCCAGGCGGGTATAAAAAGGAGTAACATAAGCCGCTGGCCCGCCCTGCAACGGAAAACTCCAATCGACACTTCGATTCAACCGCGGCGTCACCAAACCGCCGGAATGCTGATTCTGCTGATGATTGTAATCACGATCCTCAGCCGGCTGGATTTGCTGTCGTTCGAGTTTAATCCACTTTGGATCGCCGGCCTCGCCGCCTGGAGCGCCGCGCTGTTGCTGTTTGTCGACACCACGCGGATATTGAAGATCCAGGTTTCGCTGATTCTGCTGGCGGGATTTGGCCTGATCGCCTACGCAAGCCAGCAAAACGCCGTGGTCGATCCGGATTTGCTGATCAGTTCGAGCACCGGGCTGATGACGATGATCGCCTCGGTAGGCTTCTTGCGGCTGGTGATGATTCCTGATTCGCAACAGGAAGAAGCGCTGCCGGTGGGCGGGAAAGCGTTTCTGCAAACCATTCTCGGACTCAATATCTCCAGTTCGGTGATCAACATATCGGCGCCGATCCTGATTGCGGATCGCATCCATCGCAAGCGTCCGCTCGAGCGTTTCACCGCGCAAACCTTTAGCCGGGTATTTTGCGGCGTCTCCAGCTGGTCGCCTTTCTTCGGCGCCATGGCGGTGGTGCTAACCTACGTCAATGACGCCAGCCTGTTGTGGATTATCGTCGCCGGCTTTCCGTTCATGCTGATCGGGCTTGTCGGCGTCTACGTCGAAGCGCGCCTGCGCTACCGGGCAGAAGTCGAAAGCTTCGTCGGTTATCCGACCCATCTGAGCGCGCTCAAGGTGCCGGCGATTCTGATCGTCACCGTCACGCTGATGTCACAGCTGCTCGCCGACACCTCGATACTGGTGCTGATTGCGATCAGCGCCCTGCTGGTCACGGTGTCGGTGCTGGTAGCTCGAATCGGGCTCGGGCAGTCGCTTGTGCGTTTGCGCGAGTATGTTTTCGAAGGCTTGCCGCGTATCGTCAACGAGCTATGCCTTTTCCTGGCCGCCGGGGTACTGGCCGCCGGCATCTCGGCACTCATCCTGCACGGCGTCTTCGACAATCCCTTCGATCAGTTCGATAGCATCAGCGCGGCCGAGGTACTGGCCATCATGCTGTTGTGCGCATTCTGCGGGATTCACCCGATTATCATGATTTCGAGCGTAACGCCGATGATCCTGACGCTGAACCCGGACCCGAACCTGCTGGCGGTAACCTTCCTCTTTGCCTGGCATCTCGGCACCTGTTCGAATCCCCTGTCCGGCACCAGCCTCGTGTTCCAGGGTCGATACGGAATCCCCAGCTGGAAGATCGCATTCTGGAACTGGCCCTATGCCATCGCCATGCTGCTGGTCGGCTCGCTGTGGCTGCAGGTGGTCGCGCGGATTTTCCCCGCGCCCTAGGTCAAAATCAGCGCGCCCGGATCGGGACAGTTTTCACGATAGAAGTCGAGTTCCGCCGGACGCACCACCCCGGGATAGTCGCCGCGTATTCCCTGCATGTCTCGAATCAGCTGAAAATGCAGGTGTGGCGCCCAGTTGCCGTTGACCGGCCGGGGCCCGATTCGCGCGATTTCCTGGCCTGCAGCAAACTGCTTGCCATCCTCGAGCCCGCTCAGCGAATCTTCGCTTAAATGGCCGTAGAGCGTATGAAACTCGAAGCCTTCGAGGCAATGCCGCAGGATTATCACCGGCCCGTAATCGCCGTACACCTGGCGGTTGGCGAAGCTGTGAACCCTGCCGTCCAGCGGCGCCAGGATCGGAGTTGCGGCCGCCATGAAGACATCGACACCGATATGGATCGACCGCTCCGCGTCTCCCTGGAACAGGTCGGTGTCCTTGTATACCGCTCGATCTTCGAGATAGCCGCCAACGCCGGCCAGCGCCCCGGCGTCCTCGATGCGCTGCAGTATGGCAGCATCCTGCTGCGACTCGGTCATGCCTTCAAATGCGTTGTTGGTGGAGGACAGTTCCATGTAGATCGTGTTATTGGCGGTTAAGGCCGGCTCGAACAGGGGCGTAAACGCGGGCAGGTGTTTTTCGATCAGGCGTTGCAGGTTCATTACTCACTCACGAATTCAGGCATGGACAGGCTCACAGACACCTGCCGCGGTCAGGCATTTTAACGCATTACCCGGGCTTGTCGGCGCCCTTTTCACGCATAAGGAGATTGCCGCGGATAAACTCACTTCCAGGCAAAACAGGGCTGCTCGAAGTGTGCTACCCGGGTGCTCCTGCCGAATAACGCCACCTCGCGAAACTGGTAAGCGATCGCGGCGCTGGGCGCGGCAAACCACTCGTCGCCGAGCGGCATTTTCAATACCGGGTGCTCGCTTTCGACAATGGTTTCGATGATGGGCGCGTCTTCACGCAACAGCTCCTCGAGCGGAACGCGGTGAATATTTTCGACTTCCGCCGGGTTCGGCGTCAGCCTGACGTTGCTGCCTCCCCAGACCACGATCGGGGTAATTACGTAGCCCGATCGCGTGGCGTAATCGTCGAGGCGGCCCAGCACGCGATCCGGTTCGATATGCAGGCCGACTTCTTCTGCCAGTTCACGCAGGGCAGCCTGTTGCGCGTTTTCGCCCGCGTCGACCCGTCCGCCGGGAAAGGCGCGCTGGCCCGCGTGGCTGGACAGCCTGGCGGCACGCGTGGTGAGGATATAGGCCGCGCGGCCGCTGGCTTCCTGGCGATGGGGAATATTGGCAATATCGGCCGGCTGGCTGCAATCGACCAGCGTAAACGCGACCGCGGCGTGGGTACGGCCCTCGAGCGCCAGGTCTCTGGCGTCGAATTGCGCCAGGTTGCGCGACACCCTGCGCGCCAGCGACTGGTCGAGTTCAAATGCTGTTTTCATGCAAAATCCGGCTCAATTGGCAATTTCGATGACAGGCCCAAAAAGCCTAATTTAACCCATTTGGGTGATGTTTTACCCATCGGTTCAGGAGATACTGCATCGCGTTAGGTAACAAAATCTCTTTATTTTTAGGAAAAAAGTCACATTTTCGGAAAATAATGAGCTTTTTGGTTAAGTACCAGAGCCCGGTTCAAACCGGCCCAGGCCGGCCAAAACCACTCTGACGATGTATCAGCCAGGGATTTGGCGACCACTCACGTAACTATTTAATCGCGCAATATTTGCGGGCCTCTTCGGAGGCCTCTTTTTTTGCCCGCGATTTGACCGGCAGATTTCGCCGATTTTCGTCGCC
>CALJQI010000173.1 GCA_937980285.1 uncultured Gammaproteobacteria bacterium
CCGACCGCCGAACGATACGCGGCGTTTTTCACCACCCAGGAAGGCGCTGGCAAAATACATTACCGGGAACGCGAGCTGGGCTACGGTGAAGCCGCAAGAAGGGTGGCCGCCGACAGCTTTGGCATAAACGATCTAAGCAAAAGCCAGCTCAACGTCATGCGCGGATTCTATGGCAGATTCGAAAACCTGGCCACCAAAGCGCTGATCCTCTCTCTCTACACGTTCGCGGCCTCCTCGGCGGCCGGCATGTTGCTGCTGCTGATGGTGCTGATAGCCAGATGGCTGCCGCGCGGCGTTCAGGGCCTATTCGACGAAATTGCGTTCACAATGCTGACACCGCTTGGCTGGGTGCTTATCGTTTCGCTGGGATTTCTGCTACTGCTGGCTGTCGTCTGCCAGCGCATTATGCCCTGAGCCGGGTTGCTCCAATTGCGGGCGCGAATCGACTCCAATCTGCCGCATCCTTTTCAGGCGACACTCGGCGAAGCACGATTTATCGCCTTCAGCGACGAAGGGCGGCCAAATCCGATAAAGCCCCCCTGTTGACCAGGGCGATAACGCTGAATTTCAATCCCCTGCTCGATATCACGTTCAAAAAAGCTGCGGCCCGTTAGTTGCTGCCAGAGAACCCGGGACTGATCGCGAAGCAGGCAAACAGTGTCAGGCTGTGATTCGGTTTAGCCGACCATTCACTGCGTGCCGAAAATAATTTTAGACCGAGGGGTTTACAATTCAGGAGGATTGCACTATATTTGCAACCGTTCGGTAACAAATTGATTCGGAAATGGTAAAAACACTCACAGGCAGACCGGTCGGCAGACCGCGCGAATTCGACGAGGAGCAAGTGCTCTCCGCAGCGATGGAAGCGTTCTGGCGCAAAGGTTACGAAGCCACCTCGCTGGCAGACCTGACCGAATGCACGCGCATGAACAAGGCAAGCCTGTACCGCGTGTTCGGCGACAAGCACCAGTTGTTCATGGCGGCGCTGAATAACTACTCCGACATCGAGTTTCGCGAAACCACCGCGGTGATATCCGAATCGGCAACGCCGCTGACCAACCTGCGCGCGGTAGTGCAAAAGGTCAGCGAAGACGCCGGCAGCGACAAGGGTTGCCTGGTGATCAACTCGATGGTGGAACTGGCGCCGCACGATCCCGAGGTAAAACAGTTGTTGCAGGGATTCGCCACGCATCGGTTGCAGGCGCTGCAGGGCATGATCACCCAGGCGCAGGCGGCCGGCGAAATTCGCCCCGGGCTCGAGCCGTACAGGCTCGCGGTAGCGCTGATGATCGCCTTCGCGGGCTCCGCGACGATGATCAAGGGCTTCATGCCGGGCGCTCAGATCGAAGAAAACCTCAAAGACCTGATCGATTCCTGGACCTGAGCCAATGAACAGCCATCCTTCAATCACCGAGAGACATTCCCGCGCAAGCGAATCGATCAGTCATTCCCGCGCAAGCGGGAATCTTGTAATACCGGTATTGCAGTCGACACAGGATCCCGATACGCCGCGACCCGCAGGACCAGAAACCGCCGCCTACTCCCCGGCAACTGCTATTACCGCGATACCCGTCCAGGCCATCGTCTTTTTTTGGCCTAATTTTAAACCGATTGGTTACAAATAAAACCCCTATGGAGACAGAAAAATGAGTAATTATTTCAAGGCGATAGACCGCTTCGCCGCCACCCTGGCCCGCCGGGTCATCGCAGGCCGCTGGCTGGTGCTGCTGCTGTCGCTCGTCCTCGCTCTCGGCGCGGGCTTCGGCGCCGGCAAACTCGAGTTTTCGACCAATTACCGCGTGTTCTTCTCGGACGCCAACCCCGAGCTGCAGGCCTTCGAAAACCTGCAGGACACCTACACAAAGAACGACAACTTCCTGTTCGTGTTCGAACCGGCCGACGAAGCCGCGTTCTCGAAGCAGACGCTAGCGGCGGTCGAACGCCTGACCGAAGCGGCGTGGAAGATTCCGTTCGCGATCCGCGTCGATTCGATCAGTAACTTCCAGCACACTTATTCGATCGAGGACGACCTGATCGTCGAAGACCTGGTCAAGAATGCAACGGCCAGAGACCCGGCCTTCTTCGCCGAGCGCGAAGCCGTGGCGCTGGCAGAGCCGCTGCTGCGCGATCAGCTGTTGACGCGCGACGCCGGCGTGACCGCCATCAACGTCGTTCTGCAATACCCGGAAAAAGACCTGATGGAAGTGCCGCAGGCGGTCGAGCACGCGCGCGGGCTGGCGGCGATGATCGAAGCCGAGTACCCCGCCATCGAAGTGCACCTGACCGGCGTGTCGATGCTCAACAATGCCTTCGCCGAAACCGGCATGAGCGACGGCGCAACGTTGATGCCGCTGATGTTCGTCGTCATCTTCGTGCTCACCTGGCTCATCATCCGCTCCTTATCGGCGACCTTTACCACGCTGGTCATCATCGGGCTGTCGTCGATGATCGGCATGGGCGTCGCCGGATACTTCGGCGTCAAACTGACCCCGATCTCGATGTCGGCACCGATCGTCATCCTGACGCTCGCGGTCGCCGACTCGATCCATATCCTGCTATCTCTGCGCAGCCTGATGCGCGAAGGTATGGCAAGGGGCGACGCCATCGTCGAAGCGGTGAGGATCAATTTCCTGCCGGTCAGCATTACCTCGGTCACCACCATCGTCGGCTTCCTCGCGCTCAACTTCTCGGACGCCCCGCCCTACTGGCACCTCGGCAACATCACCGCGGTCGGCATCGCGGCCGCCTGGCTGTACTCGCTCACGCTGCTGCCGGCGCTGCTGTCGATCCTGCCTTACCGCGTCAGGCAGTCCAGGGGCGCCGAGTGGTCGCAGCGTGCGATGGACAAGTTCGCGGACTTCGTCATCGGCAACAACAAAAAGCTGCTGATCGGCGTCGGCGCCGCCACCTTGGCGCTGATTTCGTTCGTGCCGACGCTCGAGTTCAACGACCAGTGGGTCGAGTATTTCGACGAGCGCATCGAGTTCCGCAGGGATTCGGACAGGACGATGGAGCATTTCGGGCTCTACCCGATCGAGTACTCGGTGCCGTCGACCGGCGCCGGCGGCGTCAGCGAGCCCGAGTACCTGGAGAACATCGAAAGCTTCGCCGAGTACCTGCGCGCGCAGCCGATCGTGACCCATGTCTACGCGCTGTCCGATATCATGAAGCGCCTGAACCGCAACATGCACGGCGACGACACGGCCTGGCACCGCATTCCCGCAGACCGTGAATTGTCGGCTCAATACCTGCTGCTGTACGAACTGTCGCTGCCCTACGGACTCGACCTCAACGACCGCATCAACATCGACAAGTCGGCTACCCGCGTCACCGCGACCCTGTCACGCAGCTCGACCGCGGAAACCAGGGCATTCTTCGACAATGTCGCCGCGTGGCAGAGGGCCAACTGGCCCGCCTACATGCACGCCGAGCCGACCAGCGCCGCGGTCATGTTCACCTACATCAGCGAACGCAACATGGAAAACATGGTCACCGGCACCATGGTCGCGATCATCGTTATCGCACTGATCATGATGTTCGCGCTGCAAAGCATGCGGCTGGGACTGCTGAGCCTGGTGCCGAATGGCCTGCCTATCCTGACCACTTTCGGCGCCTGGGCGCTTTTAGTCGGCACCGTCGGCTTCTCGGTCGCAACCGTGGCCTCGATCTCGCTCGGCATCATCGTCGACGACAGCGTGCACTTCCTGTCGAAGTACGTGCGCGCACGTAACGAACGCGCGCTGTCGATCGAAGATTCGATCCGCTACGCCTTCCACAACGTCGGCATCGCGATCGTGGTCAATACCGTCATCCTCGCCGCCGGCTTCTTCGTCATGACCACCTCGGCCTTCAAGATGAACGTCGATCTCGGCCTGATGACGATGCTCGCGATCGGCTTCGCGCTAATCCTCGACTTCCTGCTGCTGCCGGCGCTGCTGTTGCTCGGCAAGCGCAAGCCTGAAAGCGCCGAAGTACCCGTGGCCGAATTGCCGGCACCGGCAGCATCACCCATTTACTAACCAACGGCCGTCATTGCGAGGAGCAAAGCGACGAAGCAATCTTTTAAAGCAACGAATGAACTCAAAGATTGATTCGCTGCAGCCAATGCATTCGCTGCGCTCATGGGCTGGGCCCTGCTCGCAATGACGGATTAACTCAAACTCAGGAGATATGAACATGAACACTTTAACGACAACCCCCATCGCCCTGGCCCTGGCCTTCGGCATTTCCTTCGCTGCCCCGGTCACGGCCAATGCGCCTGCGGACAAGGGCTTCGAAATCGCGGCACGCTCTGACCGCAGCGACGTCGGCTTCGGCGACAGCCGGGTCGAGCTGCAGATGATCCTGCGCAACGCCGCCGGGCAGGAATCCACGCGCTCGCTCAAGATCGCGACGCTGGAAAAAGCCGACGAGAGCGTCGGCGACAAGAGCCTGGTACTGTTCGATACGCCGCGCGACATCGAAGGCACCGCGCTGCTGTCGCACGCCAGGATCCTCGAGCCCGACGATCAGTGGCTGTTCCTGCCGGCGCTGAAGCGGGTCAAGCGCATCGCCTCTAGCAACAAGTCCGGGCCGTTCGTCGGCTCCGAGTTCGCGTTCGAGGATTTCACCGCCATCGAACTCAACAAGTTCGACTACCGCTACCTCGGCACCGAGGCCTGCGGCGCATTGCAGTGCGACGTGCTCGAGCGCCTGCCGAAGTACGAGAATTCCGGCTACTCCAAGCAGGTTTCCTATGTCGACCGGCAAGTGTTCCAGATCCGCAAGGTCGAGTTTTACGACCGCCGCGGCGACCTGCTGAAGGTGCTCGAACTCGACGACTACCGCCAGTACGACAACGGCGTCTGGCGCGCGCACCGGCTGACCATGGAAAACCTGCAAACCAACAAGCGGACCGACCTGGTCTACCAGGACTACGCCTTCGACGTCGGCATCTCCGACAGGGACTTCGTCAAGGGCCGCCTGAGCCGTTTACGTTAACTCCTGGCAGCAGCAAGCATTATCCCCGCGCGAGCGGGGATTTTGTAAAACTGAGACCGAAAGCAGACAAAACGAATTAATCCAATGAACACAAGCCTCCTCAAGTCGCTCGCGACTATTCCCCTCCTGTTCTCGGTGCTCTTCGCCGAGACGGGAAGGGCTTCCTGGGATATCTCGTCGAAGTTCGATCTGAGCACGCGCATCTTCACCGAGGATACCCGCTGGCCAGGCCAGGACGACTCGACAACGCAACTTTCCATCGCCGGTTCGACCGAGTTCCGCTGGCGCGGCGAAGAGTCACGCGCATCGATCATCCCCTACCTGCGCCACGACGAAACCGATGACGAACGCTCGCTCGCCGACCTGCGCGAGGGCTACTGGGCAAAAGAAGCAGAAAACTACGAACTACTCATCGGCTTTAACACTGTATTCTGGGGCGTGACCGAATCGGTACACCTGGTCGACATCGTCAATCAGACCGACGCCGTCGCCGACATCGACGGCGAAGACAAGCTCGGCCAACCGATGATCAACCTCGAACTGCAGCGCGACTGGGGACTGGTCGGCGTTTACCTATTGCCCTGGTTCCGCGAACGTAGTTTCGCCGGAGAGGACGGCCGCCTGCGCACGCCGCTGCCGGTCGACAGCGACAACCCGCGGTACCAATCGTCGGACCAAGAAAACCACGTCGACCTCTCGCTGCGCTACAGCCATTACGTCGGCAGCGTCGACATCGGCGTCAGCGCGTTTAGCGGCACCAGCCGCGAAGCGAGACTGCTGCCGAACGCGGACGGCAGCGAACTCATCCCGTATTACGACCAGATCGACCAGATCGGGCTCGACCTGCAATTTACAGGCGACGCCTGGCTGTGGAAGCTGGAGGCTATCGCCCGCGAAACTCAAAACGATTCGTTCAGCGCAGCCGTGGGCGGTTTCGAGTACAGCTTTTACCAGGTCGCCGACACGGCCGCCGATATCGGCGTCCTGATCGAACTGCAATATGACGGCCGCGACGATGGAGAACCCGTGACGCTCGCTGACAACGACCTGTTCGCAGGCATTCGCCTGGCGTTAAACGACACCCAGGACAGCGCCGTGCTTGTCGGCATGGGATATGACCTGAAAACCAGTGAGACTTACTTGAACATCGAGGCCGATCGGCGACTGGGCGAGGACTATGTACTGGAACTACGAGCACGGTTTTTTACCAATGCCAGCCCGCAAGATACCGGCTATGCGATCGACAGTGACGATTATCTACAACTGGAGTTGAGCCGCTATTTTTAGACGGAAGAAAAAACCGGGATTGCTCGCCAGGCTCTCGGCCTCTGTCGCTCAAGGCTGCCGTTGCTGGCGATCTTGGTCGAATCGAATGGCCATCAGGTCCGGGTGCAGGAATTCATAACCGAGCACCCGTTTCAGTCTGCGGTTGTCGACGATCTTGAAACAGCTATCGTCGCTGTCCTCGAAATTCGGTAACGGCGCGCCCGCCATTTTAGCGGCGCGGGTATAAAACTCCCGTTTGCTCGGGTGCGAATCGGCACAGGCGTTGAAGGTTTCGCCCCAGACGCCGTTTACGACAATGCGCTCGAGTATGTTGATGCAGTCGTCGCGATGGATCAGGTTAACCCTGGCATCCGGGTTTTTAACCGTCTTGCCGCCAGCGAAAAACCGGCCCGGATGGCGATTGCCGCCGATCAGACCGGCAAAGCGGACGACGGTGGTGCGCAATTGCCTGCTATTGCGGAACAGGTTTTCGATGATCAGCAGAGGATGGTCCGGCGACTCGTCGGCGGCCGTCTCGGAAACGAGTTTGCAGTTATCCGGGTACACAGAGGTAGAGCTCACCAACAGAACCCTCTGGATCGGGGAGGCTTCGATTTTCCGCAGCAAGCGCTCGAATCCATCGATGTCCCTGGAAGGAATGTTGACGATCAACATATCCGAGCGCAGAAAGGTATCGATGTCGTCCATCGGTTTACCGATATCGACGATGAAGCCCCGGGCCGGCAACGCAGCAATCCTGGATAGACGTTGCGGCGACGTTGTCGATATTTTTAACGGGTAACCCTGCGTCAACAGGCGCTCGGCCAGCGGCAGTCCGAGCCAGCCGCTGCCGAGAAGACTGATGGTTTTTATGGCCTTACCTCCAGCAAAGCATCGCGCGAAAAGTATTCGGCAAACAGTATACGTAATTAACAACTAGCAACAGATTTTCCGGCATAACGCCCCGAAATCGCGGTATGCCTGGATGAATCGGGTATAATACCGCCGGATTTCCAGGTATATATCAGCTCATGCAACCCTCGACCCAAAACCCGGCCCATGGCCTGCGCCTCCGACTGTGGTTACTCGCACTGGCGTTAAGTTTTTGCTTTGCCCACCAGGCCCTGGCCTCGCACGAGGCCAACGAGCCGTCCGACGGCACGGTCAACAGCTTTCGCTGGCTGCAGAAACCGTTGCTTCTGCCCGAGACCCCGTTGCGGCGCTGGCAGCTGGAACCTGCCAGCCTGTCGCAATTCAAAGGCAAGGTCGTGTTGTTGAATATCTGGGCCACCTGGTGCCCGCCCTGCGTTTACGAGTTGCCGGCGCTGGACCGGCTGCAGCAGCGCCTGGGCAACGAGGATTTTGTCGTCGTTACCGTTTCGGTGGACCATGACCCCGGACCGGCGCACGACCTTTTTACCGGCAGGCTTGCACTCGCCAATCTCGATTTCTACTTCGAGCTTCCCGAGCGGCTGGGAAAAACCTTTCCGCTGGACGTGCTGCCGACCAATTTCATCATCGACCGCGAGGGCCGGGCAATAGGAATGTTGCGCAGCTATGTCGACTGGGATAGCCCGGCTGCAGACGAGTTCGTCAAGCGGTTGCTGGCCGGCAGTCTGCCGCCCAAACTTCAGAACCAGGCTAATTGATATCGGAAACCCGCGGACGCCACTGCTGCCGCCAGGTCAATAGACGATAAAACCCAGATCAGGATTTCATCCTCGGAGTCCGCATAATTCGGGGCTTTGCTCGTACCCCGTCCGCCCTACTCGTCCAGCGGCACTACCAGTACGGGAATCCTGCAGCGGCGAATAATACGCCGGGTGGTATCGCCGATGACCGCGTCCTTTACCGAGGCGCGATTGCCGTGCTTACTGACCACCAGTAAATCGTATCCGCCGCCATGCGCCTCCTGGAGAATTTTTTCCAGGCGCTCGCCGACCTCGACTTTTACTTCATAACTCAACAGCGGGTGCTCGGGTTGATCCGACAGGCAGTCTTGGCAAAATTGTTCGACATTCTCGATGGCGAATTCTTCCGGCTTACGCTCGAGCAATATCGCCCTCGCCTCGTCCAGGCTTCTGCTGCTCAGCTGTTCCCACAAATCATGGTTTATATAGCTCTGCAGGCTTTGCATATCGCGGTTGTCGACCACGTGGAAAACGACCAGCCGCGCGTCGTTGCGACGCGCAATTGAAGCCGCGTGCGGGAAGGCCTGCCGCCCGGATTCGGACAGGTCGGTAACATAGAGAATGCTGCTGTATTCGATCTGTGGCAAAGGTTTCTGCTTCGACATTAAACTTGTTCTCCTTCAGAGGGCTGCGCTTTACGCTTCATCCAGATTCCGCTCAGGAACCAGCTATAACCCCAGGTACCGAAAAATACGAGCACGAAGGTTACGGCTATATCCATCGCCGAACCGGTCAGTGAGAACGCCGGCACATAGCCGAAAATAAACGGCGCAAGATATAGAAACTTGGCGAACTTGAAGGCAATCCACGCGGTCGCCCACATGTTGGCCTTGGCAATGGTCGCGCCCGCGAAAGCGGCGATACAGACCGGCGGCGTGATGTTGGAATCCTGCGACAACCAGTAGACGATCATATGCGCGGCTATTTCATTGACGCCCAGGTGCGTCAGCGCCGGCACCGCGACCACCGCGGTGATCAGGTAAGCCGCCGTTACCGGCACGCCCATCCCAAGGATCAGGGATGCCAGAGCCACCAGAAAAATGGTCAGCCAGAGCCTGCCCTCGGCCAGCTCGATGACGATATCGGCAAAGGTCAGAATCAGGCCGCTATAGGTCAGCACACCGATGATTATGCCGATGACGCCGACCGTGGCCCCGATCTTGAGGCTGGATTCCGCGCCGGCACGAGAGGCTTCCGCGAAACCCTTCAGGTCGATGCGCGTGTCCTTGCGAAACCAGCTCACCACGATGCAGGTCACGATACCCAGAATGGCCGAGTAACCCGGTGAAAAACCCATCAGCATCAGGATCGTGATCACCACCAGCGGCAATACGTAAAACCATTCCTTGCGCAGGATTTCCTTCGCGCTTTCCTTGGATTTTTCGCCGACGATATTAAATTTCTTGGCTTCGTAGTGCACCATCATGAACACGCTGAAGAAATACATCAGCGCCGGGAAAATCGCCACCAGCATGATCTGGGAATAAGGCAGGCCGGTCATCTCCGCCATGATGAAACCGCCGGCGCCCATGATCGGCGGCATGAACATCCCGCCGATGGAAGCGGCGGGCTCGATACCGCCCGCCACGTGTGGACGGAAACCGGCTTTTTTCATCATCGGGATGGTAAAGGCGCCGGTGGAAACGGTATTGGCGATCGCGCTGCCGGAAATGGATCCGAACAGGCCGCTGGCAATGACCGATACCTTGCCCGGACCGCCGATCTTGTGCCCCACGGCGGCCAGCGGGAAATCGATGAAGAAGCGTTGCGCACCGCTTTTTTCGAGAAAGGCGCCGAAAATCACGAACAGGATGATATAGGTCGCCAGCACGTTGGCCATGATGCCGAATACACCATCGCTCTTGTAAAAAATACTGGTGCACAGGTAGGGGAAGGTATCGCCCGCATGCTGCAGGACTTCCGGAATCATTTCACTGTCGCCGAACACGCCGTAGAGCAGCATGATGGTGCCGATGATCACGAACGCAACGCCGACCACGCGGCGCGCGATCTCGATACCGACCAGCACGCCGACGACGGCAACCCATTGATCGAGCTCGGTTTCCGCGCCGGCACGATAATTGATGGCTTCGAAATTAAGAATCCAGTAACTCAGCGTGGAGGCGGACACCAGCATCAGGAAATAGTCCCAGATCCGCCCCACCAGCCCCGGAGTGCGGTACAGCATCAGCACCAGCACATAGGTGATGACCACGTAAACGCCGCGGTGATACTGGGTGGCCGCCGGTTGCAGCACGGCGGAATAGGAATAAAACAGCACGAGCCCAATGCCCATGACATCGAATATCAAACGCTCGACCTTACTTAACTTTTCGAACAACATGACCCGGTCCCCCTCGATGTTATGTTGAATCGGTGTCCTGATTTGACACCGGCTACGCAAAGACAAACGGGCGAGGCAAGCCTCGCCCGTCAAGGCTTTACATCATGCCCTTTTCCTTCCAGAACTTGACCGCGCCGGGATGCCAGGGAGTAACCACGCCCTGGGTTCCGGTTTCCAGGCTCATGTTCTTGAAGGTCTTCTTTTGCTGCTTCATGTGCGCCAGGCCTTCATCGGTATAAATTGCCGACAGCATTTCGTAAACCGTGTCGTCGGAGACCTTGGAATTGGCGACCCACAGGGCCGAATCCTGGAACGACGGCGTTTCTTTTTCCACTCCACGGTAAGTACCCGACGGCACCGACAGCTGGCTGAAGTAAGGGTACTGGTCGAAGAAACCGCTTTCCTGGGCGTCTTTACCGAGGTCGATCAGCTCGATGTCGTTGGTCTGCGCGGCCATGATAACCGCGCCGCTGGGAAATGCAGTGAACAACCAGAAAGCGTCGAGCTGCTTGTTACCGAAAGCCTGGGCCGCATCGTTGTATCCCATGGCGTTGCGTTCGATCTTGTCCCACACGCCCATGTGGTTGAAGAACAGTTCACTGTTGGCGAATGCGCCGGAACCGGCGTTACCGACGCCGACTTTCTTGCCGACAAGGTCCTTCGCGCTTTTGATGCCGGCTCCCTTGCGAACCACCAGTTGCGCCGGGGCGCCGTACAGCCAGGCGACCGCCATCACGTCTTCATACTTCTTGGCGTCGTTTTTCATCTTGCCGTTACGGCCCAGGTAAACGTGGCCGGAATAGACCACGCCCATTTGCGCCTTGCCGGAATTTACCTTGCGCAGGTTTTCCACCGAACCGGCGGAAGACTGGGCGCGGACGCGAATGTTCTTGGATTGCTTAATCGGATCGTAAACCTGAACCGCGTTGGCTACCACCTGGAAAGTTCCGCCGGCTGGACCGCCGCTGAACACCACTTTATCCTTGGCCGCCGCGGTCATCGGCGTCAACATGCTGGCTGCCAGCAGCGCCGAACCGGCGACTAAAATCGATCTGCGTTTAACGTTCATAAATAACCTCCTGATTGGTATATTGAAAAATGCCCTTTGCTTAGAGCAATAAGAAATATTCAGCAAGACACGGGCCAACCTGGACAGATCGGGAAAATACTTTTTAAGTACTTGATATGAAAAGCAATAACGGCGTAGCGTCAAATCATCGGCAAATCGGCTTTGGGCGGGAAACCACCCATTTGGCCGCTTCGAAGGTGGGATAACCTACCCATTCTCCCGGCAGCACGGAGCGAGAATCACTTGTATCTGCGTTTATCGAGGCCGTATTTCTGCATCTTGTCATACAGGGTCTTTCGCGGCAGCCCGAGCAGTTCCATGGTCTGCTTGATGACGCCGCCCGATTCGGAAAGCGCCTGCTCGACCAGGGCCCGCTCGAAGGCCTCGACATGTTCCGGCAACGTCATGGGGACATAGGGAGAGCCGTCGCCCTGCTCGTCCGGCTGCAGGCTGGGGGCATCGCGCAGCAAAACGAACCGCTCCGCCGCGTTACGCAATTCCCTGACGTTACCGGGCCAGTTACTGGACATCAGGTTGCGGCTGAAGTCAGCCGGCATGGCCGGTGCCTCCTTACCGTAGCGGGCGGCCGCAACCAGCAGAAAATGCTGGAACAACAAAGGGATATCTTCCCGGCGCTCGCGCAACGGCGGCAGCTCCAGCGTCACCACGTTCAGGCGGTAAAACAGGTCTTCACGGAACTCGCCGCGCGCGGCCGCCGCTTTCAGGTCCACCTTGCTGGCGGCGATAATGCGGATATCCAGATCGATGCCTTCGTTCGAACCCAGCCGCTCCAGCCTGCGCTCCTGTAAAACACGCAGCAAGCGGACCTGTGCCGGCAGCGGCATGGATTCGATTTCATCGAGAAATACCGTTCCCCCGTCGGCATACTCGAACTTGCCCACACGCAGGTTTTCAGCCCCGGTAAAGGCGCCTTTTTCGTGGCCAAACAGTTCGCTTTCGATCAGGTTTTCGGGAATCGCGCCGCAGTTGATGGCGACGAAATTCCGCTCCCGGCGCGAGCTCTGTTCATGCAGGGAACGCGCCACCAGCTCCTTGCCGGTGCCGGTTTCGCCTATCAGCAAAATATCCGCGGCGGTGTCGGCGAGCTGATTGATCGAACGGCGCAGGGATTTCATCGCAGCGGTTTTACCAATCAGTCT
Source organism: uncultured Gammaproteobacteria bacterium (assembly GCA_937980285.1). Lineage (GTDB taxonomy): Bacteria > Pseudomonadota > Gammaproteobacteria. The sequence goes on from CALJQI010000173.1 coordinate 12,511, forward strand.
CGGCCCCAGTGCAGCCTGGTCGTTCAACTCGATTTTCAGGTCGCGGTTTTCCAGCGTCAAGCGCCTCTTATCCAGGCCCCGCCTGACCGTGTCGACCAGGCGCTCCGGCGAGAAGGGCTTTTCGATGAAATCGTAGGCGCCTTTCTGCATCGCATCGACCGCCATGGAAATATCGCCATGCCCGGTAATCAGGATGACCGGCAGACCGGCATCGACCTGCTGCAATGCCCGCAGCAAATCCAGTCCGTTCATGCCCGGCAGGCGAATATCGCTGACCACGACGCCGTTGACCTGCGCGTCGAGCAGCGGCAGCGCGTCTTCCGCTTTTTCGAACAGCGCCACGCTGAAGCCGGCCAGCTCCAGGGTCTGCTCGTTGGCCAGACGCAAGTCCAGCTCGTCGTCGATGAAATAAACGTCAGTTGCTGTCATTGGATCGGCCGTTGCCCGGCAGCGATATGGTAAAGCGGGCGCCACCCTCGGTCAGGTTCCGCGCGGACAACTTGCCGTTCATGCTGGCGATTATTCTGGCGGAAATGGAAAGCCCCAGCCCCAGGCCCGATTCACGGGTGGTGAAAAAGGGTTCGAAAATCCTGGATAAATCCTTTTCCTCGATACCCGGTCCGGAGTCATCGACGTAAATCAATACAGCTCCTTCGGCCCGCTCCGTGCTGATGCCGATACGCCCGTCATTTTGGTCGC
>CALJQI010000174.1 GCA_937980285.1 uncultured Gammaproteobacteria bacterium
CCGGGGTGACCTCGCCGGCGGTATTGGCGCCGTCGGTCATCAGGATCATCACGCGCGAATTATCCGACTCCAGATCGAGGCGCTTGATCGCCAGCCCGATGGCGTCGCCGATCGCGGTGCGATCACCAGCCATTCCGATCGCAGATTCGAGTAACAGCTGGTTGACGGTTTTGTTATCGAAGGTCAGCGGAGTCTGCAGGTAAGCCCGGGTGCCGAACAGAATCAGGCCCAGCCGATCGCCGCGCCGCCGTTCGATGAACTGGCTCGCCACCCGCTTGGTCGCCTGCAGGCGGTTCACCTGCTCACCCTCGATCTTGAAATCCGCGGTACTCATGCTGTCCGACAGGTCCACCGCCATCATCAGGTCGCGCCCGCTGACCTCGATCGCGACCGATTCGCCGATCCACTGCGGCCTGCTGGCCGCCAGCACCAGCAATAGCCAGGCCGACAGCAGCAGCCACTGGCGCCAGCGACGCGGCGTGATTGCGACGGGGCTGGCAGCGCCCTGGCGAAAATCGTCGAGCGTGGGAACGCGCAAAGCCGCCTGCTGGTTGATCGCCTGCGTCGGCATCAGGTAATACACCAGCGCGGGCAGCGGGATCAACAACATCACCAGCGGCCACTCAAGCTGAAACATGGCCCTGCCCCCGCGGTAGATTCCGAATCCAGCCTTCGCAGGCCTGCAGCAGGCTGTCGACGTCGCAGTCGACTTCGGCCTGGTAACGCCCGCGCGACAGCAGCCGTTTATGCTCGTCGCTGAAGCTATGCCGCGGCGCCAGCCGATCGAGCTCGGCCAGCCAGTCCTCGCCGGTGGTGGCGGCGTGCTGCTGACGACCGAGATAGCTGATCAGGGTGCGCCGCAGCAACCCGGCGACGGCGTTCACGGTAGCGCGTTGCTGCTGGCCGCCGGCATGGGCCCGGCGGATTCTGTCGAGTTCATCCATCGACAAACGCGCCAGCGGTAAATGATGGCGGCGCCAGTTTAACCAAAGCAGTCCGAGCACGAGTAGCGCCAGCAACCCCAGCAGCAGCCACCATCCCGGGGCCAGCGGCCACCACAGGCTGACGTCGGGCAGGTGAATATCCTTCAGCTCCAGTTCGTTCATCGGCCCTGCAACCCGAGGCCGGTTTTCAATTCGGGAAGCCAGTCGTCGTCGGTGGCAATATCGATCAGGTACAGCCCCAGCTCCCGGCACAGGCTTTCGAGCGCCTGCTGATGCCGGTCGTAGCGCTCGCGGTACTGCTCGCGCGTGCGCCGGTCCGAGGTGTCGATGTCGACACTGCCGGCCGCGTCGGCAACCCGGCATAATCCCGCGTTCGGCAGGTCGCGTTCAAACGGATCGTAGGTATGCAACAGGATCACGTCGTTGTGGCGCGCCAGCTCCACCAACTGCTTGCGGCAGTCGGCGTCGACGAAACGAAAATCGCTGAACAGCACGAGCAGGCTGCCCGGGCGCGTTACCTGGCGCAGCCGCATCAACGCCTTGAGAGCGGTACCCGGGTCGGCGTCGGCGTCTGCATCCCGTTCCCAAGCGGGGTGGGCGACCAGCTGCTGGATAAAATTCAGCACCGTGCGCTTGCCTCGAGCCGGTCGGGATTCGCTGTGCTGCTGCTCGGAAAACACCAGGTAACCGACGCGGTCGCCGTGCTGCACGCTGCTCCAGGCCAGCAGCGCGGCGAGTTTCGACGCCAGCACCGACTTGAAGCAGGTTTGCGTGCCGAAAAACATCGAGCGCGACAGATCGAGCCATAACAGCACCGGGCGTTCGCGCTCTTCGCGATGAACCTTGGTGTGAGTACGCCCGCTGCGCGCAGTGACACGCCAGTCGATGGTGCGGATATCGTCGCCCGGCTGGTAGGGCCGCGATTCGTGATATTCCATGCCGCGACCGCGAAAGGCGGATAAATGCCCGCCGCCCATTTGCGCCTTGACCGAATTCGACAGCAACGGCAGGCTGCGCGCCTCGCGATTGAGACCGATCAGGGTAGACTGCCTGACCCGAACTATGTCGTCGCCTGTTTCCACGGCTTACCTTTAAGGCACAGCGACCCGGGCGAGGATTTCATCGATGCAGCTGTCGGCGGTTATGCCCTCGGCCTCGGCTTCGAAGCTCAGGATGAGGCGATGGCGCAGCACGTCGGGCGCGATCAGCTGGATATCCTCCGGCACCACGTAATCGCGGTTGTTGAGCCAGGCGTAGGCGCGGGCGCAGCGGTCCAGCGCCATGGTCGCTCGCGGACTGGCGCCGTGCTCGATCCAGCCGGCGAGTTCGCCGCCGTAGCGGTTGGCGCTACGCGTGGCGAGCACGATTTCGATGATGTAATCCTCGAGGCTGTCGTCGAGGTGGGTTTCGAGCACTGCGTCGCGCGCGTCCAGCAGGCTTTGCTGACTGATCACCGCCGACGCCGCGGGCTCGAACTCGAATTCCGAACGCGCTTCATTTCGGGTCAGCGCGAGAATCGATTTTTCATCTTCGCCCGACGGGTAGTCGACGCGCACATGCATCAGGAAGCGATCGAGCTGCGCCTCGGGCAACGGGTAGGTGCCTTCCTGCTCGAGCGGATTTTGCGTCGCCATGACGAGAAATATTTTCGGCAACGGGTAAGTCTCCACGCCCACGGTTATCTGGCGCTCGGCCATGGCCTCGAGCAGCGCCGATTGCACTTTTGCCGGCGCGCGGTTTATTTCATCGGCGAGAATCAGGTTGTGAAACAGCGGACCTCGCTGGAACTTGAAACTACCGTCCTGCGGGCGGTAGATTTCGGTGCCGGTGAGATCGGCCGGCAACAGGTCGGGAGTGAACTGCACGCGATGAAAATCGCCTTCGATGCCCTCGCCGAGCACCTTGATCGCGCGCGTCTTGGCCAGACCCGGCGCGCCTTCCACCAGTAAATGGCCGTCCGCCAGAATGGCGATCAACAGGCGTTCGATCAGGCCCTGCTGGCCGATGATCTTGGCGCTGACGGCCTGCTTTAAATTCAATATATCCTGTTGTGACAAGAATTAACCTCTCAACCGAGTGAAATTTTAGAAGTACGCGTCCTGCGCGGATTTAGAGTTCCACAGCGGGGAGAAGTTTACCCGATTCAGTAGTATTTACGGAAGTAGATGACCGCTTTTGATCCAGATCACGGTGTCCTGTTCGACGTATGGACAGTGTTCGCTATTGTGAGGATTGCGAATCCAGGTTCCCGCCGGATAACGGCCATACTCGTCGAACAGTTCGCCGGAAAGCACGAAAACCTCTTCACCGCCGAAATGCGAATGCGGCTCGTAGCGCGCGCCCGCGGGCCACTTGTAAAGCGCCACCATTTCGGTTTCGAAGTAGTGCAGCGGCATCACCCTGACCGAGTTTTCGCCGGGAAGCCAGTCGCTGCAATTGGTGTCGATGCGCAGGCTGATGTCGTCCGCCGGATCGAACTGGTCGAGTTTCACCAGCAGTTCGCA
>CALJQI010000175.1 GCA_937980285.1 uncultured Gammaproteobacteria bacterium
GACTGTTGAACACCGGGTGGGTCAGGTAGTCGCTGTTGCGAATCAGGTCTTTCGGCAGCGCGGTTTTGACACGGGTGTCGAGATCGTCGATCGAGACGTCGCGGCCGTGATCGTGGGTGAAGGCGTCGAACAGTCGAGTTACGTCGCCGCGGGTCGATATCTCGTCCAGCGAAATGCCGACCGTATGCGCGTCTACCTGGCGCAGGTTCATGTTCTTCGAGCGCGCCGCGGCCATGATGAACTCGGTCGCGTTGCCGGTGTTGACGGTAATGGTGTCGAAAAAGTGCGTGGTATTGACCTCGAGCCCTAGTTCACGCAGGCCTTCGGCGAGCAATACCGTCAGGCGGTGCACGCGCTGCGCGATACGGCGAATTTCGGCCGGGCCGTGGTAGACCGCGTACATGCTGGCCATGATTGCCAGCAGCGCCTGCGCGGTGCAGATATTGCTGGTCGCTTTTTCGCGGCGGATATGTTGCTCGCGGGTTTGCAGCGTGAGGCGTAATGCGGACTCACCGCGCGTATCTTTCGATACGCCGATCAGTCGTCCCGGTAGCGAACGCTTATAGGCGTCGCGGGTTGCCATGAAAGCCGCATGCGGGCCGCCGTAGCCGAGCGGCACGCCGAAGCGTTGCGAACTGCCGACCACGATATCGGCATCGAACTCGCCCGGTGGCGTCAGTAAGGTCAGGCTGAGCAGGTCGGCGGCGACGGCGACCAGGCCTTTTTTGTCGTGAACTTTCGCCACCAGCTCACGATAGTCGTGCACTTCGCCGGTGGAGCAGGGGTATTGCAGTAAAACGCCGAACAGCTCGGGGTTGTCGGGTGCCGCAAAAGGGTCTCCGATGACGCACTTGATGTTCAAATGCCTGGCGCGGTTGGTGACTACTTCGATGGTCTGCGGATGGCAGGTATTGGCGATATAAAACACGTCGCTCTTGGCTCTAGACAGCCTGTGACACATGGCCATGGCTTCGGCCGCGGCGGTGGCCTCGTCGAGCACCGACGCGTTGGCCAGCTCCATCCCGGTCAAATCGCTGACCATGGTCTGGAAGTTGAGCAGGGCTTCGAGGCGGCCCTGGGAAATCTCTGCCTGGTAGGGCGTATAAGAGGTATACCAGGCCGGGTTACGCAGCAGGTTGCGTTCGATCACGGTCGGGGTCTGCGTATTGTAATAACCCATGCCGATGAACGACTTGTAAAGCTGGTTGCGGATTGAAATCTCGTACAGTCGCAGCAGTACCTGGCGCTCGCTGAGACTGCTTTTTACCGCCAGCGGTTTGCGTCTGCGGATAGATTCGGGGACTACCCGGTCGAGCAGGTCGTCGATGCTGTCCATGCCGAGCTCGTCGAGCATCGCTTTTTCCTCCGCCGGATCAGGGCCGATATGGCGGCGAATGAAACCGTGGAAGATATCGAGATCCTTCAACTGGAGGTCGAGATTTGGCATGGCGAGTTCCTCAGGTCAGGCTTTACAGAATCGAACTTTGGTAACGGAAATTTACGGATTTCCTTTTTTGTGGCGCACAGTTTAACACTATCGATGCGCCGCCGGTTAGTCTTTGCCGAGACTTATTACCAGCTGATCGCCTACCCATTGTTTGACAAATCCCGCCGCCACAAGCGCTACCTGTTCGGCGTCGATCCATTCCAGCAGGCCTTCGCAGATGGCCGCGAAACTGGCGCCATCCGCGGCCTGCTCCAGGGCCCAGGCTTCGTGTACCTCGAGCGAGCGCCAGTGGGTTTTCAGTTCGCGACGCCACAGTAGCCAGCGCTGCGGGAACTCGCCGCGTTGTTTTGCCGGCACGGCGGCGCCGTTGTCGATCGCGCTTTCGATTGGCGGCACGTTCCAGTACAGGTCAAGCCATTGTATTGCCGGCTTGAATTCGAAAGTCATCAGCGGCCAGTCTTCCGGCGCCACCTGCGCCATATCCTGCAGCTGCAGCAAGGAGCCGCTGCCGGCGGCGTCGAAGACCAGTGTTTGCGCCCATTCGTAACTGGCCAGTTCCTGCAGGAATTCCCGCTCTTCTCCCTGGTAGAGGTCGCGCAGGTACTCGGGCAAATGCCTGCCGAACCAGCGCACCGACGGGTGCCTCGACGGGTAGTGGCGCAGGTAGTCCAGCGCCAGGTACTCGAATGCCTCGCGTCCGAGGTATTGCTGTAGCGCCGAGTAATCCACCGCCAGGCAGTCGATCAGGCGGATGCGGTAGGCGTTGTAATAAGCGCCGAGTCGATGCTCGGCGAGCGCGTCCTCGGTGCTGACTATGTCGGCCTCGATGTCCTCGGACTCGCCGATCAGGTAATCCTGGAAACGCAGCTGCAACTCGCGCAGAGTCGTCATCGATCAGTCCTGGTACCAGGGTTCGGCGATGGCGCGCGCATGCTCGAGTTCGGCGAGTACCGCGTCGAGCTCAGGAATATTGCCGTCACGCTCGATCATCGTAGACACTGCGCCGAAGCGTTTCGCGGTTTCCTCGTATAGCGCCCACACCGGGTCGATGATGTCCTGGTCGTGGGTGTCGATGATCAGGTTGCCGTCGTTGGTATGCCCGGCGAGATGGTGCTGCCAGACGCGCGCCGCGGATACGCCCTCGAGATACTCGATCGGGTCGTAGTGATGGTTGTAGCTGCTGACGTAGATATTGTTGACGTCGAGCAGCAAATTGCAGTCCGCCCTGTCCGCAATGGCCGACAGAAATTCCCATTCCGGCATCGCGTCATCGCAATAAGTGATGTAACTGGACAGGTTTTCGATCAACATTTGCCGGCCGATATAATCCTGCACCCTTGAAATTCGATCGGCGACATGGTTGACCGCCTCCTCGGTATAGGGCAGCGGCAACAGGTCGTGCATGTTCCGGTGATCTACCCCGGTCCAGCACAGGTGATCGGAAAACCAGTGCGGCTCGACACGTTCGATCAACGCCTTGAGCTTCTTCAGGTAATCGAAATCGAGTTCGTCGGTGCTGCCCAGCGACATCGAGACGCCGTGCATGACCATCGGGTAATCCTGTCGAATCGCGTCGAGAAAATAGAGCGGCTTGCCGCCGTCGATCATGTAGTTTTCGCTCAGGATTTCGAACCAGTCGACGTTTTTCGGCTTGCGCTCGAGAATATCCTGGTAATGTTCCGCGCGCAGGCCGAGGCCGAACCCGAGGTATGGTTTATTCGTTTGTTCCGTCATTCAGCTGGATGCAATCAAGATTCGAAACAGTGTATCGATCGGCAAAAAAAATGCACCGGCGAAAGCGGTGCATTTTTACTAGCCGAGAAAGACAGCTTAGGCTTCGAATTTACCACCCGCTTCTTCACACTCGGACTTGGTGCGCTTGACCCAACCCTGGCCGGCGCAGGAGTTTTGACCCGCACAGCTGGTGGTTGCGGTTGCGCAGGCGCTGGTGCCCTTGCATGAATTGACGTTAAAGCATTTGCCTGCTGTCTCGCCGGCGGAAGCGCTCATCGGCGCGACGGCGAACATGGCGGCTGCGGCTGCGGCCAGGGCGACTCCGGTGGTTTTCTTAGCTGTATTCATTGGAAACTATCCTCAAGTTATTAAACGTTTGTTTGTACTGGTATTTTCCCCATTACGCGAGCTTAGAGGAAACGAATTTACAGAAAGTTCATAAAAAACTGAAAAAATGAGAAAAAATCTTCATTGCCGCAAATGTGGGGAACTTTTAGCGATATTGTCGAATGATAAGCTGGTTACCGCTCTGTACCAGCTCGAAATGCTTTAAAACGTTCATTCCCAGCAGGACCCCGCCGACGTCCATGCCCTCTATAATACTGGCGTTGACGTCGAACAGTTCGATTTCGCCGATGGCCATCTGATCGAGGCGGGTCAGGTAGGCGGTCGTCACGCCATTGGCGGTCGATACCTGGGTCCTGGGGCCGGCCTCGAGCCCGAGACTGCGCTGTAGCCTGCCGGGTATGGCGGTGGTGGTGGCGCCGGTATCGACCAGGAAGGTAACCTTGCGACGGTTGATTTCGCCATCGAATATGTAGTGCCCATTACGACTTCTGGTCAGCACGACTTCCTGGAAGCCGTCGCCCTGCAGGGTTGAAACGGACTGGTTCGGGTTGTTCTGCCGGTCGAGGATTTTGGAAAAGCCGAGCGCCATGATTAAAAAAGCGAGTACCCAGGCGCCGACAGTG
>CALJQI010000176.1 GCA_937980285.1 uncultured Gammaproteobacteria bacterium
GCGGTCACCAGCAAGGACTCGATCATCCATATCGCCGATAAGCACGCCCTTGCTGCCGACGTGTACCGCGTGCTCCGAGCGAACGGCTGGTTTGCCGCCAGCGACTGGCTCGCCGGCTACGAAGACCAACCGTCCGCCGAGATGCAGGCCTATATCGACGCCGAGGGCCTGGATTTCAACCTCGCCAGCGCGCAAAACTATCGCCAGGCGCTGGAACAGGCCGGCTTTGTCGATATCGAAATCGTCGACCGCAACCAATGGTATCGCGAGCAGGCGCGTTTCGAGCGCGACCAGCTGGGCGGCGCACTGGGGAAGGGCCTGAGCAGCCAGGTCGGTGACGAATTCCTCGAGCAGCAGATCGATGTCTGGGACAAGATGATTATTGCCTTAGATCAAGGACAGCTGCGCCCGACTCACCTAAGGTGTAGAAAACCGGGATAAACAATCGCCAGACTCGCGGATGAAGATCGCTCGCTACATTGGTTACAGTTTCTTTACTGCCATCATCCTGTCGCTGTCTACCCTGGCGGCGGCGGTGGAGCCGATACGCGTGGTGCTCGAATTCACCCCCAACCTCGACAACGGCCGCCGCACCTTCGATATCTGCGCGCGCTGCCACCTGCCCGAGGCCTGGGGAAACAACGACGGCACCTACCCGCAACTGGCGGGGCAGCATGTCAACGTGCTGATGAAACAGTTGCTCGATATTCGCAGCGGCCGGCGGGTCAACCCGTCGATGCAGCCCTTTGTCCAGCAGCGCACTATCGGCGGTTATCAAAACCTGAGCGACGTGGTCGCCTATATATCGACGCTGCCGATGAATCCCGGGCATGCAAAGGGCCCGTGGCCACCCGATTCGGAGCGGCACCGCGAAGGCGCCGAACTCTACAAGCGCCATTGCATCGCCTGCCACGGAGCGCACGGCGAAGGCAACAACGAGCTCGCCTATCCTCGCCTGCAGGGACAGCACTACAGCTACATGACGCGCCAGGCCCGCCTGGTCAGAAACGACCTGCGACAGGTTGAACCGGGCATGGCGGCGATGCTGAAAACGATTCCCACCATCGATTTCAACAAGATCCTGAACTACGTTTCCCATTTGCCGGTTCCGCCGGCCGACCTTGCGCCGCACGCTCAATGGCGCAACCCGGATTTCCAGTAAGGCGGCACGTCGATGAACAAACCCGATAAAACAAGCCGCCGCCGCTTCCTGCAGGCAGGCGGCGCCCTGCTCGCCGGCAACGCGATCGGCAGCGCCGCCGCGTCCGATGACTCGCCCCGCTCCCTTACCGAAGCCGCGCCGGCTTTGCATAAACTGTTACGCAAGGCCTCGATTCCGGCCGCCCGCGGGGCCAGGGTCGTCATTGTCGGCGGCGGCTGGTCGGGCCTGACCATGGCAAAGTACCTGAAACGCTTCAACCCCGCTTTCGACGTGCTGCTGATCGATAAACAATCGGCCTTCGTTTCTTTCCCGATCAGCAATTCCTGGCTCGCCGACCAGGTGAGCCTGGATTTCCTCAGCCACAGCTTCTTCGATGCCGCCAACAATAACGGCTACCATTTCATGCAGGCTACCGTGCTCGGTTTCGAGCGCGACTCGCGCCAGGTTTATACCGACCAGGGCTACGTCGATTACGACTACCTGGTGCTGGCGCCGGGCATCGAGTATGACTACGCCCGCATCGGCGTCGAGGATCCCGAGGCGCAAAGCCTGCTGTTCCATCGCTACCCAGGCGGTTTCGTGACCGGCTCGGAGCTGCTGACCATCAAACGCAAAATCCACCAGTTTGCCGGCGGTAACTTCCTGCTTAACGTGCCCGACGGCGATTATCGCTGCACCGCCGCGCCCTACGAACGCGCCTGCATGGTGGCCGCGGTGTTCAAACGCCGGCGCATACGCGCCAAAATCCTGCTGCTAGACATGAATAGTGAAATCAAGATCAAGAAGGCCGGTTTCGCGCGCGCCTTCGAAGCGCTATACGGCGATTACATCGAGTACCTTCCGAGTTCGCTGATCAGCGGCGTCGACATCGAGGGACGCAGCGTGGAGACCGAGTTCGACGAGTACGCCTTCGACGACGCCATTATCTATCCGCCGATACGCGCCTCCAGCCTGATCGAGGAAGCCGGCATCAGCGATCAGTACAGCCCGCAGAAAGCGGCTCGAACCGACCCGTTCCGCTATCACCTGGTCGGAGACGAGCGCGTTTACGTCACCGGGGATTCACGCTCGCAGCCGTTTTCCAAGGGTGGTCACACGGCGCATTCGGAAGCGCAGTATGTCGCCGAAGTTATCGCCGCGCACGCGCTCGAGCGCGAAGTCGACTGGCGCAGCCCGCAGACCATGTGCTTTTCGGCGGTGGATATCGAACCGCTCAGGGCGATGAGCATCATCACCTATTACAGGTTCAACCAACAGTCCGGCCAGTTTGCCTTCGATCGCACGCACCTGATCGAAAAATGGGATAGCCAGGGCGGCCAGGCCAGCCTGGCCTGGGCCGAGGGCATGTATCGGGACATGTTTTATTCCTGATTCCGGGGCAGGGATTTTGCGGAATCTAATCTAAAGCAATTGGTATCAGGGACGAAATCGAGTGGAAGATCTCAGTAACTGTATAAAAACAATAATCCAGACTTTTATTACCAAATGCCGCTACACTTTTTCCATCAAACTTCAGTAGTTATAAACGTCAACGTCATCCTCACCTTTGCCAATACGTAGACTGCCTTTACCTAAAATCGGAAAAGCCGACGCTGAAATTTTTCCTGTCAGCAGCAGAAACCGACCCAACTTAGACGCTGGTAGATAGTTAATTTACTCTGTTTGGGTAAGGAGTCGGTGACAAATGAAATTCATTTGCATTTGTCACCGTTCCCTTTTTGCTTTCTGATTAATGTAAGACTGGAGAAAGCGGATTAGAGAATATTTACCCAGAAATAGTCGGTTGGCACTCCCATGTGGGTGACGGTGAAACCGTCGCAATCGTTAAACACGACACTGGCGGTGGTTGCCGCATCGCCTGTAATCGTAATATTCCCTGTTTCCGGTA
>CALJQI010000177.1 GCA_937980285.1 uncultured Gammaproteobacteria bacterium
GTGCATCAGCAGCAGAACCCGCTCTTCGCGATGGATGCCCGCGGCCAGCAGCGCCGAGCCCAGCGACCTGGCGGCGCTTTCAAGCTCACCGTAACTGAGTTTGCCCCGGTCATCGACGTAGGCGGTCTTGTCGGCGCGTTGCCGATTCAGCTCCAGCAGATGCTGCGCGTAGTTGAATACTTCTCCCGGTGCCGCTACTTTTTCGATGCTCATCAAATCCTCCAGGGATGCGCCAGGTCTGCCGCCCGGCTTATCGGGTGAATTCTATACTGCCATCGGGCAACAAATACAGTACCAGCGCACGTCCGTTGGAAATCGTCGGCGTATGCGCGCTGCCCGCCGGGTAAACCACCCAGCCGGCCGGGTGATCGTCGAAAAGTGCATCGCCCTCGAGCGGCATGACCAGATCGATTTCGCCGTTCGGATGCGAGTGATGCGGCCCTGCGCAGTCATCCATGTCGACCACGTCGACCGAGAAGCCCTGCAGCTCCGTATCGGGCTTGAACACGCGGCCATAGCGAATGCCGCCGGCCTCGCGATCGCACATCCAGCCCTCGGCCACGCCGTCGCGGCAGGCTTGCTGTAATTGCCGGTAGGTTTCGCTGGCGGGCCCGTGTTCGGCGTTCAACCAGTCCTGCAGCGCCTGGTTCAGTTCCCTGCCGGCCAGTTGCCCGGTCAGCGCTCGAATCTGCCGATGAAATTCGGATCTGGACATGATGCGTTCCTCGATTGACTCCAAACCTGGCTTGATAAACGAGCCGGTATGAATTATTGTGCATGCAGGAACAATAATCCCAGTTACAATTGCAGTCAAGCATTATATTGCATGTTGCAGCCGGAGCGAATGTACGGCCATGACAAAATCCAGCAAAGCGAAAAAGCCTTCGGCCCGATCGCGCGACACCGAGGAACAGCTCTTTCTGGTTGCGCTCGGGCAGCGTCTGCGTGCGCTGCGCGACCGCGGCGGAATTACGCGCAAGGCGTTATCGCAGGCGACCGGCGTATCGGAGCGGCACCTGGCCAATCTCGAGTACGGCGAAGGCAACGCTTCGGTACTGGTGCTGGTACAGGTGGCAAACGCCCTGCACTGCTCGCTGGCCGAACTGATCGGCGACTTTACCACCACTTCTCCAGAGTGGCTGATGATCCGTTCCCTGCTGGAAAACCGTGACGAACAGACGCTGCACAAGGTACGGCTCGCCATCGGCGAAACCCTGGGCACCGCAACCGAGAGCAGCGCAACCAGCTCGAGAATAGCCCTGATAGGTCTCCGTGGCGCGGGCAAATCGACGCTTGGAGAGCTGCTTGCAGACGATCTCGGTTTCCCGTTTATCGAGCTCAGCCGCGAAATCGAAAAGTTTGCCGGCTGCACTATCGCGGAAATTCAGGACCTCTACGGCAACACCGCCTACCGGCGTTACGAGCGGCGCGCGCTGGAGGAAGCGATACAGATTTATCCCGAAGTGGTGATCGGCACCCCCGGCGGCCTGGTATCCGATCCGATCAATTTCGACCTGCTGCTGTCCTATTGCACCACGGTATGGCTGCGCGCCAAACCCGAGGATCATATGCAGCGCGTGATCGAACAGGGCGATTTCCGCCCGATGGCCGGCGCGCGCGAGGCAATGCAGGATCTGAAAAACATCCTCGCCTCGCGCGAGGATTTTTATTCCAAGGCGCAATACCAGCTCGATACCAGCAGCAAGCCGCTGCAACCGACGTTCGACGACTTGAGCAAGTTGATGCGTGGCGCCCTGCAATTGAACACAATCACTGAGAATGCACTATAATGCTTGACCCTTATGCAATCGATGAAATATAGTGCCACATACTTGCGAACAACACCGGAGATTCAGCAATGACTGATGATGCCGTCGATTACCAAACCGATCCATCCCGATACAGGCACTGGCAATTGCGATTCGACGGCCCGGTAGCGACGCTGGCGGCGGACTTCGATGAAAACGCCGGGCTGCGGCCCGGCTATAAGCTCAAGCTCAACAGTTACGACCTCGGCGTCGACATCGAACTCAACGACGCCGTCAACCGCATCCGCTTCGAGCATCCCGAAGTGCGCAGCGTGGTCATTACCAGCCTCAAGGACAAGATTTTCTGCTCCGGCGCCAACATTTTCATGCTCGGCGTCAGCAGCCACGCGTGGAAGGTGAATTTCTGCAAGTTCACCAACGAAACCCGCAACGGCCTGGAGGATTCCTCACAGTACAGCGGCCTCAAGTTCATCGCCGCGGTCAACGGCGCCTGCGCCGGCGGCGGATACGAACTGGCGCTGGCCTGCGACGAAATCATCCTGGTCGACGACCGCTCGAGCTCGGTCAGCCTGCCCGAAGTGCCGCTGCTCGGCGTCTTGCCCGGCACCGGGGGCCTGACGCGGGTCACCGACAAGCGCCACGTGCGCCACGACCTGGCGGACATCTTTTGCACCACCACCGAGGGCGTGCGCGGTCAGCGCGCCAGGGACTGGCGCCTGGTCGACGCCATCGCCAAACCGGCAGTGTTCAACGACACGGTCCGGCAACGCGCGCTGGAGCTGGCTGCGCAGAGCGACCGCCCGGCCGACGGCAAGGGTGTCAGCCTGACGCCGTTGAATCGAAGCGTGGAAGAAAACGCGCTGCGTTACAAACACGTCACCGTCGAAATGGATCGGCGCGCGCGCACCGCCAGCTTTACCGTGCGCGCGCCGCAGGGCGAACAAGCCGCCGATATCGCCGCCATCGAAGCCGCCGGCGTCGACTGGTACCCGCTGGCGCTGGCGCGCGAGCTCGACGACGCCATCCTGTCGATGCGTACCAACGAACTCGATCTCGGCACCTGGCTGATCAGGACCGAGGGCGACGCCGCCGCGGTGCTGGCGATGGACGAGGTTTTGAACGAACACAAAGATCACTGGCTGGTGCGCGAAACCATCGGCTTTCTGCGACGCTCATTAAGCCGGCTCGACGTTTCCTCGCGCAGCCTGTTCGCGCTGATAGAGGAAGGCTCCTGTTTCGCCGGCACTTTGCTCGAGCTGGCGCTGGCCTGCGATCGCAGCTACCAGCTGGCGCTGCCCGACGATCCCGGGGACGCGCCGCTAATCACCGTCGGCGACGTCAATTTCGGTCTCTACCCGATGATCACCGGCGAAAGCCGGCTGGCGCGGCGGTTTTACAACGAGCAGCCCGCGCTAGACGCGGTACGCGAAAAGGCGCTGCAGCCGCTCGACGCCGACAGCGCGTTCGAACTCGGCCTGGTGACCAGCAATCCCGACGATCTCGACTGGGATGACGAAGTGCGTATCGCGGTCGAGGAACGGGTGTCGATGTCGCCCGACGCGCT
>CALJQI010000178.1 GCA_937980285.1 uncultured Gammaproteobacteria bacterium
TCGGGCGAAGTGCCCCAGGTGACCTGCGGCGCGATATCGGCGGCATCGATCACGACCTCACGGTCGAAGACCGCGTCCGCATCCGAGTGCAGGCCGGACCAGAATTCCACCGCCTGTTGCCAGACTTCGCCGCGCGGCGCACATGGACGGCCCTCGATATAATCCAGCGTGGTTTGATCGCAGGCAATCAATCCGGCGCGCGCGCCCGCTTCGATGGTCATGTTGCAAACCGTCATGCGTCCTTCCATGGAAAGATTGGTGATCGCTTCTCCGGCAAACTCTATGCTACAGCCGGTTCCGCCGGCGGTACCGATTTCACCGATAATGTGCAACACGATATCCTTGGCGGTGATGCCGTCGGCCACCGCGCCCTCGACGGTTACCCGCATGTTGAGCGACTTTTTCTGGATCAGGCACTGGGTCGCCATCACGTGCTCGACTTCCGAGGTGCCGATACCGAAGGCCAGCGCCGCGAAGGCGCCATGCGTCGAGGTGTGCGAATCTCCGCAAACCACGGTCATCCCCGGCAGGGTCGCGCCCTGCTCCGGGCCGATCACGTGCACGATGCCCTGGCGCAGGTCGCCCATCTTGAACTCGGTCAACGCATACTTGTCGCAATTCTGGTCGAGCGTATCGACCTGCAGCCGCGCGACCGGGTCGGTGATGCCGTACTCCAGCCCGGTGGTCGGCACATTATGATCTGGCACCGCCAGGATCGAGCGCTTGCGCCACAGCGGACGCTGCGCGATTTCGAGACCCTCGAAAGCCTGTGGCGAAGTCACTTCGTGTACCAGGTGACGGTCGATGTAAAGCAGCGAAGTGCCGTCGTCGTCCTGGCGCACCTGGTGCAGATCCCAGATCTTGTCGTATAAGGTTTTTCCAGCCATTTTCAAAGCCCGCGTAAAAACTTGTGTGATTCTACGCTCAGTCCTAGAATAACTCTAATTCATAATTTTCATTATTTTAATTCCAAACAGGAATATAAATGCAAATCAACCAGATCAACGCCTTTCTCGCGGTAGCCGAATTAGAATCGTTTTCACTTGCCGCGGAAAGATTGCACATTACCCAGCCGGCGGTCAGCAAACGCATCGGACAGCTGGAAAACAACCTCCGCGTGGAGCTGTTCGATCGCATCGGCAAGCGTAGTATCCTGACGCCCAACGGCAAGGCCTTCAAGCCGCATGCCGAGCGTATCCTGCAGGAATTGCAATCCTATCGATCGAGCCTGAGCCAACAGCAGCTTACCCCGTCGGGCAGCCTCAGTTTCGCCACCAGTCACCACATCGGGCTGCATCGGCTGCCGCAGGTGTTGCGCGACTTCAAAATCCAGTACCCGCAGGTCGACCTCGATCTGCATTTCATGGACTCCGAGGACGCCTGTGCCGCGATCGCCAACAACGAGCTCGAACTGGCGATCGTCACCCTGCCCGAAGACGCCGACGACAAGCTCGTTTGCGAAGCCGTCTGGATCGACGACCTGGTGGTGGTGATGGCAGCCGACCATCAACTGGCGTCACTACGGGAGATCGACCCATCCCAGCTTCTGCAGCATGCGGCGATTCTACCGTCGATCGGAACCTTTACCCGAAAAATCATCAACAGCCTGTTTGCCGCAAGCAAGGATCAGATCAACATTATCCTCGAAACCAACTATCTGGAAACGATAAAGGTCATGGTCTCGGCTAATCTCGGCTGGAGCATTTTGCCGCGCAGCATGGTGGACTCGAGCCTGACCAGTCATCAGCTGAGCGGCCTCGACGCCCACCGCCCGCTGGGCATCGTGACCCGCAAGCATCGCACCCTTTCCCTAAGCTCCAGCGCGATGATCGAACTGCTGCGTAACAGCCTGCGCAACAGCCATGATTCCCCGGCCTGAACGGACCCCGGCCAGCGCTGCACAGGCCCGGATTTGTTGCTATAGTCATAACGACTAAATTCAAGGAGATCCCAATGCGCCCGATTATGAAACCCCTCATTCTCATCGCAGCAATTGTCTTCAGCGGCAGTGGTTTTGCCGGTGAAGTGACCCGGGCAATGTTCACTATCGGTGTCGATAATCGAGAGCCCGTTATCATGGTCGACAGTATCGACAGCTCCTCCTATACCTCGATTTCATTTTTCACCGAGTTAACGGACCTGACCAGTCACAACATTACCCATCAATGGACATTTAACGACGAGGTCATGTTTGAAAAAACATTCGAGGTCAAGGGACCGCGCTGGCGCGTCTGGACCAGTAAAACCCTGATTCCTTCCTGGACCGGCTCGTGGACGGTAAATGTCCTCGACGACGATCGCTCGCTACTGGCCAGCAAGTCCTTCGACTACCAGTAGATAGACGATTCCGATCATGACCCCGCGCCCGCTCGCGGGGTTTTTTTTGCCTGCCAGGGACTCCGCTGCACCGCGGCTCCGACAAAAGCCAATGCGCTGGACAGCTCGCAGGCAGTGTTTTAGAGTGAATTTTTTGCTTCACGGCCGATCGTCATGAACTGGTTCAGACGCATTTTTTACGCATTGGTAGCGCTTGCCCTGATACAGGTGATTTATTATTACCCGCAGATGCCGGACGTACTGGCCTCGCATTTTGACGGGCTTGGCGCGCCCAACGACTGGGCCAGCAAGCAGGGATTTTTCGGCCTCTACCTGGCCATCATTCTGATGCTGGTCGCGATTTTCGAATTCGTCCCGCGCTGGTCGGAAAATCGCAGCAGCTTCGGCATAAAAATTGCCAACCGTGACTACTGGCTGGCGCCAGAAAGAGTGGCGCAAACCAGGGCCTTTTTTCGACGGCAGATGTTTATCATCGGAATCGCGCACCTGCTGCTGTCGATATTCGCCATTCAGCTTGCGATCCTGGCCAATTTCGATCAGGAACCACGACTACATAAAAGCATAGGTTGGGCCCTGGCCCTGTATTTCGTTTTCCTCGGCGCCTGGCTGATCCATTTTTATCTATATTTCAGAAAGCCATGAGAAGCCGAAGAATCATACATATGGTCTCCTGCCACGCCGAGGGCGAGGTGGGCAACGTTATCGTCGGCGGCGTCAGCCCGCCGCCCGGCGAAACACTGTGGCAACAGGCCAGTTGGGTCGCCAGCGACCAGGGATTACGAAACTTCGTACTCAACGAACCCAGGGGCGGCGTGTTCAAACATATCAACCTGCTGCTGCCGGCGAAACACCCCGATGCTGCGTACGGGTTCATAGTCATGGAACCCGAACATACCCCGCCGATGTCGGGGTCGAACTCGATCTGCGTGTCCACGGTACTACTGGACAGCGGCCTGGTGGAAATGCGTGAACCCGTCACCGAATTCGTGCTGGAAGCACCCGGCGGGCTGGTGCCGGTCAAGGCTTACTGCCAGGACGGCAAGGCGCAAAGCATCGAAGTTCACAATGTCGCCTCGTTTGCCGACCAGCTAGGAGTATCGCTGGAAGTTGCGGGCGTCGGCACGCTGACGGTGGATACGGCTTACGGCGGCGACAGCTTCGTCATCGTCGACGCCAGCGCACTCGGCTTTGCCATCAAACCCGATGAAGCCGGCGATCTGGCGCGCATGGGCGCGAAGATTACCCGTGCCGCCAATGAACAACTGGGCTTTACCCACCCGCAGAACCCTGACTGGGCGCATATTTCATTTTGCGAATTCGCGATGCCGCTAGGCCTCGAAAGCGGGGTCAAAGTCAGCCGCAACAGCGTCGCCATCGATCCCGGCAAGCTCGACCGCTCGCCCTGCGGCACCGGCTGCTCGGCGCGCATGGCGGTACTGCTGGCGAAAGGCGAGATGCAGGTCGGAGAAGCGTTGATCGGCAGGTCGATTATCGATTCGCGCTTCGATTGCAGCATCGTCAGGAAAACCCGCGTGGGGGAAAAGGAGGCGATCATTCCGTCAATTCGAGGACGAGCCTGGATTAC
>CALJQI010000179.1 GCA_937980285.1 uncultured Gammaproteobacteria bacterium
GCGATCCGCACGCCCTCGATCAGGCAGCGCCATGAACCCGTATGGGTCAGGTAGGGGATAAAGGTCAATTGCAGCATTCCGACCAGTTCACCATCGCCCTCGACCACGGTCAACTCGTTGTTGGGGTCTCGTTCGATTGCGAGAAAGCTATCCAGGTAGCGCTGGTTCAGCGGCATCGAGACGTCTTCACGACCGGCGCCGAGGACATCGTCGGCCAGCAGCCTGACGAGGGCCTCAATATCGCTTTCTCTGGCTTCACGAAAATACAGATTCATAAGTTCCCGTCCCATCCTGTTCCGGCATGATAACAGCCCGCTTCGCTTTCAGTCTCGAAGCGGCTTCGATTTCCGCTTATTACCGAAGCGCTAATCGCCAACCGTAATGGCTTGGCGGTGCGGGCGCCTGCTATTATTTCACGATGGGTATTACCGAAATTCTCGTTTTATGCGGTGGATTTGCCGGCGGATACGTCTCCGGGTTGACCGGTTTCGGCACCGGTCTGAGCGCCCTGCCTTTCTGGCTCAACGCGGTTACCCCGGTGTTGGCCGCGCCCCTGGTGGTCATCTGTTCGATCGTCGCGCAACTGCAGACGCTGCCGGCGATCTGGCATGCCATCGACTGGCGCCAGGTACTGCCTTTCGTGCTCGGCGGATTGCTTGGCGTGCCGGCCGGGACGCTGTTGTTGAGTATCGTTTCGGCGCAGGCGTTCAAACTGTTCGTCGGCATTTTCCTGATCGGCTATTGCAGCTTCATGCTCGCGCGTCGAACCGCGCCCGCGATCAACTGGGGCGGGCGCGGCGCGGACGGCGTAGTTGGATTTGTCGGCGGCATTCTCGGCGGCCTGGCCGGGTTATCCGGCGCCTTGCCGACGGTATGGGCCAGCCTGCGGGGCTGGGGCAAGCATGCCAGCCGCGGGTTGTTCCAGGTATTTAACTTGACCGTGTTGTGTTTTGCGCTGGCATCGCAGGCGATCGGGGGTTTTATTACGCCGGCACTCGGAAAACTGGTGATGATTGCGCTGCCGGGAACCTTGCTGGGCGCCTGGCTTGGGCGTAAGACCTACAACCGTCTCGGCGATTATCGATTTAACCAGGTTGTCCTGTTGCTGCTACTGCTGTCGGGGATTTCGATCGTCGTGACCACGTTTCTGTAGCCACCAAAGCTTATTGCTCCGTTTCGTCTTCCGCGGCGCCGCCGTTGCCGGTGACGAGGCTTATGGCTGCTGACGCAACCCCCAGCAAAACGATGGCGGCCAACGCCTTGAAGCTGTAATCGAGCCCCTGTTCGATGCTGAATATTCCGAAAATCACCAGGCAACCGATCCCGGCGGACATGATGACCGCGACGACAAGTGTAAGAATCAGTACGGTTTTCATAAATTTCTCCGCGGCTGCCGTCCGTCCATATTGCTGGAATAATCGCTAAAGCTCAATTTTGTTCTGCAGATTTTTTATTACCGAGTTCCAGAAAACACGGCCGGGCGCTCACTCGCTGGCTTTATCATCCGAGGCGTACTGGGCCAGCACTTCGGCCCCGGTCAAATCGGTGGTGTGGTTTGCAAAACTGTAATAGGCGGGTTTTTCCTTGATAAATATTTGCTGTTCGAGGGTGAACCCGTCTGCCGAATCGAAGCTGCCGCTCTGAATGATGTATTCGCCGTTATCGATCGAGCGGTAGAAAAGATGGCTTCCGCAATTCTTGCAAAACCCCAGCTCGGCCCATGAGCAGGATTGGTAAACCGAAATATATTCTTCGTTGCTGAAACCGACGTCGGTGCCGCAATGGACCGACAGCGTGGGGCCGCCATTCCATGACTGGCACATATTGCAATGATAGGCATGAACCTGTGGCTTAACCGAGTTGGCGATAATGCCGACCTTGCCGCATAAACACCCGCCCTTTTTTTTCACGGCTCGATTAATAACAATTGCCCGTTTTTCATGTAAACGCCTAATTTATCGCGCCTGATGAATCCATTCCATAGCCCGGGGCATGATTTGCAAGCTGCCTGCTAACGGCAAGCAGGGCTGCTGGCCTGTTTCGATATCGTCGGGCATGAAGACGCCGCGCTTGATCGGCGCTTTCACTTGTGCTTCTCAATTTTCAAGGGCCAGACTCATTTCATTCCAGCTCAGTCCGCCGTGATCGGAGTCGGAAGCGCCGAGATCGACGAATCCGTAGCGCGCGTACATGTCTACTAATTCGGTCTGGCATATCAGGTATATATCGGATTTACCCAGCGCTTTCATTCGATCGATAAAGTTATTCATCAGCTTGCCGGCCATTCCCTTGCCCTGGTAATCCGGGTGGACTACGACAGACAGAATGACAATGTGCCGGCCTTGCGGGTCGTGGCCGACCAGTTCTTTAAATTCCTCGTCCGACAGTTCGACCCTGTGGGTGGCGCCGGAGTTGATGAAGCCGACAATCTCGCGCTCGTTCTCGAGGACAATAAAGCCTTCCCGGTAGGCGATTATGCGCTTTAGTATTTTTTCGCGCGAGGCGGCTTCGTCGCCCGCGTAGGAAACCGTCTCGATCTCGAAGCAACGGTCCAGGTCCTGCTCGTTTACATTACGTATGTTCAGATTCATCGCGGGTGTATATCTCGGCTAAACAGGCTGGCGCGCTGCACGCCGGTCCGAGCACCGCCTGCGCCAGTCAGGCGAAAATCTTCAAATTTGGCCATCGCCTTAGCCATTGTTTGTCTTCGACGCGGTCGTAGAAATCACTGCTTTGCCTTCGCCTGCGGTTGCGGGTTATCGAGTTTTCGAAAAGCCTGGCCGTGCCGAATGGCGCGATAACTTCCATCCTTCCCCGCCTCGACAGTCTGACACCGACCGCGGTTTCCAGTTCGACCCAGTGACTCATAGCGTCACGGGTGGAAGTATAAGCCCTGTCGCCATTGCGCAGGTGCATTCGCGCCTGGTTTTTTACCGACCAGGGCAATGTCGACATGGCGTTTAATCGAGCCTCGAGCGACCTGTCTGATTCTGCGCCGGGATTGGCGGGATCGAAATAGATTACGTCGACGTCATTGAGCGGCGTTAACGGATTTTTCTCATGCAGCCTGTCCCAGACCAGGTTCCTGACGAAGCCCGCGGCAATGCAGCAGTCGTTCAGATCGAGGCGCGAGACCGCCTCGAGGGCGGCCATGCGCTCGGGATCGTCTCTAATCCATTCAATGATCCGGGTTTCGAAATCCATCGAGCCCTGCCGCCTTCAAATTGACCAGATATAAGCCAGGGCGATGGCTATCGATACAAGGGATATTACCGTCGTTATTATCGGTTTAGGGGGCTGCTTTCTTGCCAGGATGATTGCGGCCAGGATGAGCGACAGCAGTCCTGAACCGATAGCCAGCACGACCGCCACCGAACTCACGAAAACGGTCCCCTCGTAACCGAGCGAGGGAATCCAGTAATAGTTAAGGCAGACCGCCAGTGTCGACGATGTCAACGAGACGACTGAAAGAAACCGGGAGAGCCTGTGCATGCTAACGCTAACTGTGCAGGCGCATATCAGCGGCGCGAGTCGGCCGGGTCCGGCGCATGGGGTTTTCAGGAGGCTTCGTACCAGCCTTGTTTTTCATTTTTACTTTTCCTGTGTGCCATAAACGAGTCTGCCAGCAGCGGGCTGCAAAGCCGACCGCGATCGAATTGCCGACTGAGCGAAGAATGGCTCGCCGTCGTTAAGCGAAAAGAGTAGCTCAAATTGCGCGTTCCTGATAGCAGCTTAAAACACGCATTCCTCTCCTAGAATTTACCGTTGTCGTTCTTCCACTCGCTGCGCGGAGGGACTGCCTCGGTTGTATCCCAGTGCTCCACCAGCTTGCCGTCGGCAACCCGGAACAGGTCGAAGAAAGAGGAGTGAACCCCGTTCACCGACCCCTCGCAGACGCTGAGCACGAAATTGCCCTCGGCCAGGATACGATGCATTTTGTCGTATTCTATGATGACGCCCTGGCTCGAAGCCGGGTCGGACAGCGCCGAGCGCAGCGCCGGCAGGCCATCGCCGATACGCGGGTTATGCTCGGTATAAGACTTCTTGTCGACATAGTGTTCGAGCCTGTCGAAGCGACGATTAATCAGGACTTCGTCGACGAAGGATCGCAGTAGCTCACGGTTAAATTCTGTTTTGCCGAGGTCGACGGCTTCGGTTGGCCCGTCGACCATGCTGTGGCCGCAGGGATTGGGGCCCTCTCTCGGCTGTATATTGTCCCAGTGCTCGACGGTGAGTTCGCCCTCGAAGCGGAAAATCTCGAAGCCGACCCTGGAGGTGTCAAAATCGTACTCGGTGTGTCCGAACACATAGTCGCCATCCGAGAATATGCGTACGATATTGACGCGGGGAGAGCTTTTGGCCAGGCGTTTGAACAACGCCGCAAGACCTTCCCCGCCTTCGTCAGTCTGAGGGTTATGCTGGATGTACTTGTCCGGGTTGACCACGGCGACCGAGGCCTCGTCTCCGGTTTCGATACCCTTGAGTAATGTGCAAATCCGCTCTTTTCTAATTGTGGTCATTGATGTCCAGACTCCATAGATTTCGCTTCAACCACGCTTCATAGGCGGTTATCGTTTTTTCTATCATTGCGGGACTCCCGGTGTTAATTCTAATGTCTGCTTTTATTGTTTGACGCCAGTATACACGCCAAAGTCTCGGATCAGCCGTCCGGCCGAAAGCCGGCCCCTTCGAGCGGCATGCCTACCACAGGGTTGCATCGCATAAAGAAGCGACACAGGCAATTTTGGCGGCTGATTCTCCGATACTGCATTCATT
>CALJQI010000180.1 GCA_937980285.1 uncultured Gammaproteobacteria bacterium
CGCGCGGAAATTGAACGTAATCGACCTGATCGTCACGTAATTCGGGGAACGGCGTATTGGGATCGACGATATAACTGGTGCCGGAGGCACCGAGACTGCTGAAGTAAGCCATCGCCTGCACCAGCTTTTCGTTTAACGGACCGGGATCGGTTTGATATGCGTTTACCACCTGGCGGACATAGTTCCTGAGCGTATCGTCTTTCGGCGTGACGAAGGAGCCAATCATGTTCGCGTCCCGCCAGACGATTGCATTCTTGCCATAAATCGTCATCGGTTGCGTCAGCGTAATATCGTCCTTCTGGCCATCGCGTTGATAGGTCAGTTTAACCTCGACCTGGACGCCGGTATCTTCATCCACCTCGAGAATCCTGTTGTTGAAGGTGGCGTTGATGGGAATTTCCCGGGTTTCTCCGCCTTTGACGGTGGCAATATCGATCAGGGCAGGAAAATCCATGAACTCCTTGATCTGGAACGATAATTTGAGGTTGCCATAGTCGCTGGCGCCGACGTTTTGCAATTTAACGCTGCCGATAGGCTGATCCTGATACTTTTTGTACGCTGCGGAAAATACCGTTTGCAGGTTCAAATCGGAAAGCAGCAGCTGCGGCGCGTCATTTTTAAACTCGAGAGACTTTTTACGTTCGGCGAAGCTGACGTTGAGAATGGCGCGGTTCTGATCCGTGGGATCCAGCTCAACGGCCTTTTCGAAGGCGGCGACCGCCTCGTCGAACATGCGCCGCTTGGTAAACAGGTTACCCAGCGCGACCTGAGGCTCGGCCCAGTTCGGCTTAATCGCGGCTGCGCGCTCCAGGTGACTGCGTGACGCATCGAAAAGGTTGGCGTCCTGGTAGACACGGCCGATTCGGTACTGCAAGTCAGGCGACGCGGTATCGATACTGATAGCGGTCTTGAGGAACTCGATTGCGGATCCGATCTTGCCCTGCTGACTGGCGATATCGGCCAGCAACACCAGCACGTCGATATCCCTGGGCGCGATTCTTGAAACCGCCTCGGCATGATAGGCGGCGGAGCGGAATTTGCGAGTGGCGAACAGGCTGCGTGCGTAACGCTTGCGTTCATTCAGGGCTTGCGGGTTGAGCGCGAGAGCCTTTTCCAGAAAAACGTTGGCTTCGGGATATTGTTCTTGCTCAAACTCGATCCGCCCCGCAAGCGCATAAAGATCGAAGTTATCGGCGTTGTGCCCGATACCCTGTAATAGCGCCTTCACCGCGTTGGCGGGCTGCTTCATGGCAACGTAGGAGCGCGCCAGCGAGAGCCATACGTCGACCACGGCAGGATTATCCTGGCCGGCCCGCGTAAGGCGCAACACGGCCTCTTTATGCCGGCCCTGCTTGGCCGCAATTTTACCCAGCAGATAATAGCCCTCGGTCCTGGTTTCCTTGCTGCCGGATAGTTTAACCGCCACCGATTTGGCCTCGGCATCGCGATCGAGGAGCAGCAACGAACGCGCCTTGCCCACGGCGGCGTCACCCGAATCCGGCAATGCCGCCGAGACAGCCGTGTAATGTCCCAGCGCCAAAGCGTATTTCCCCATATCGTAAAGATCGTGCGCAATCCTGAGCCTGATTGCATAGTTTGCGGGATTACGCTCGACTATACCGCGATAGGCGCGCAGGCCGTCCTCGACAATACCGGCTTCGATATAGGCCTGGCCCAGCAAATAGCGTAGCTCGACATTTCCGGCATGCCTGGCGAGACCGTCCTCGGCGCAGGCCACGGCGCCCAATGCGTCCGCCAGATTCAGACTAAGGCGAGTGCAGGTAAGGTAGGGCTCGACGTCGGCAGGCTCCTGCCCCAGCACCTCATCGATCAGGGCGCGCGCCTCGAGATACTGGCCAAGCGCGTCGTAGGCGCGTACCTGGTAGCGGATCGCCTGGTCACGATATACCTCCACCTCGACCAGCCGGCGAAACTCGCCGATGGCGCGCGTGTATTGCTTCAGGTGAAACAGGCTTATTGCCAGCAATTGCCTGACATCCCAATTGTCGGGGGCGATCTTGAGCATCCTGTCGGCCAGCTTGACTGTGGCCGCAAATTCACCGCTTTCGAAGAGGTCAGTAACCGTCTTGAACCGGTTCTGCTTGGGCGCCGACGGCGCCGCGCGCAGCCCGTGCGCGCTAACCGATACAATCCGGAACCATTTAAACTTGCCCGCGTCTTCCAGCGACAGCGTCTGGCCGAGATCGGGGCTGGTTGAGATCAGCTGGTATGGGCCCTCGCGCTCATAGGCCGCCTCGATTTCGTATTTTTCGATGAGCGGGGATTTGGTGCTGCCCCATATCAGGTTGATCGCATGCCGATTAGCGGCGACATTCAGGTCGAAAGCAGAATCCGGATACTCCAGAAAATCGAAACGAAATATCTTTTGCCGCTGGCTATCGTTGACGTAGATATGATTCTTCACGCCGGATGATACCGAAATCGAACTTGCCTTCTCGAAATAAGCCAGGGTCGCGCTTTTACCGCCAGCCCCGAAGGCGTGGCCGGGTTTGAAGTTTTCGTAGACCTGGACCCGGAAATCGTTGTGACTGGTGGCAGCCAGCACGTAGAGCCTGTCCTGTTGATCGATAGCGAGCCCGTGAAAGCGCTTAATCCTGTGCATCGAATCGCCGTCGACGCCTATAGTGGCGATTTTCTTTCGACGCTTGCTGATGACCTGGATCAAACCGCCCGAGCCGCCATCGGCCACGTAAAGATTCTCACGACTGTCTACCGCGACAGGGCCAACCTCGAAGAATAACCGCTGACCGTCCATTTCATGATTGATTTCCTCGAGGAACAGTCCGTCATGCGAAAACACCTGAATCCTGTTGTTCCCCTTGTCGGTAACATAGTATTTACCGTAACGGACAAACACATCGCCCGAAGTCTGAAACGCACCATCTGCAGTTCCGTAACGGCCAACCGAAAAAAGCTTTTTACCGGCATGCGAATAGGCATGCAGCCTGTTTTTACTCAGTACTGCAACCGAATGCCCGCCAACATGGATAGCCCTGGGATTCTCCACCTCTTCGGCAAATCGCCCGCTTTCGCTGCCGTCGGCCGCCAGTATCGCAATCCCCTGGCCTTCGGGCCGTATGCAAAGCATTCTTGCTTCGGTAAAAACCGTCATCGCCTGGCAGGAGGTATCGGTAACGGCGCCAAACTCGATCACATCTGTCGACTCGGGTCGGGCAAAACTGCTCTGGTCGAGCTGCAAAACCTCGACCTTTTTATTGCGCGTATCCAGGATTGCGAGTTGCCCGCGGCTGTTTATGGACAACTGGCTGATTTCGAGATAGCGCGCTCTCGATTGCCCGAGCCCACCGAATTGCCCCAGCACATTGCGCTTGCGCCAGTCATAAAACAGAATTTTTTTGCTCAGGCGATCGGCGAGATAGAGATTTCCGTCAAGGTCGGCGGTCATCGCGCTAAGCTCGGGCGTTTCGTCAAAAACGCCTTTTAAATCTGCCGCCGCTATGCGTTC
Organism: uncultured Gammaproteobacteria bacterium; assembly: GCA_937980285.1. Lineage (GTDB taxonomy): Bacteria > Pseudomonadota > Gammaproteobacteria. The sequence goes on from CALJQI010000180.1 coordinate 3,488, forward strand.
GATCAAATCGCCGTCGCTGTTAAAAATAGAGATTCGTGTCGGCCCCTCGAGCACATAGACATTCTCCCGCGCGTCGATAGCTATATGGCTGGGTTTCAGTAAATTGCTTTCCCGGGGACCGCTCTTGCCGATACTGGTCAGGTAGAGCCCCTGGTAGTTAAACACGCTGACCTGCTTGTTATTGACGTCGCCGACGTAAATTTTTCGATTGAAGGAAGTGGCTACCGGCCCCGGGTCGTTCAGTTCACCGGCGGAGCTTCCCGATTGAGAGAATAACTGCAGCGGATTCAGCTCCGGGTCGAGAATTCCTATCTGCCCGGAGCCTTCGTTGACGACAACAACATTACCGCCGGGTAGTATATCGATGCCGCCAAGACCGGAGTCTTCAAAAACCGAAGGTGAAAGGCTGATTGCCTCTATGCTTCCGTCGACGATTCTTAACAGCGTTCCTCGCTCTTCGCTGGTTACGTATACCACGCCGTCGTCGGAAATTTTTATGCCGTTGGCTTCTTCCATGACCGGGCCGTGATCCCCGGCTTCGACGAATTGCAGGATCTCGATCGCCCGTGCCTGGCCGCACAAACTGGCCGACAACAGCAGTATTAATAAACCGAGATTTTTCTTCAGCACTCGCATGATAGTGTTCGTCAAGTTCCCGTTACGACCGTCTTTACTCCTCGAGGCAAGGAACTGTGTTTAAGGCTCACTAACTGGCGATACCTCTTTTACTGTTCTTGACGAAATTGACAAATTCTTCGACCTCCGGATATTTATCACACAATGGCTGGAGGTTTACAAACGCGTCCTGTTTAGATCCTTTTGACCTCAATAGTTCACGAAACGATTTATGTAAGGCACGAATCAATTCCGGGGAAAACCCGCGCCGTTTCAGGCCTTCCTTGTTGATTCCCACAACCCTGGCGCGATTTCCGGCCGCGGTCGAAAACGGCGGGATATCCTGGGTAACGACCGAGCCCAGGCCGCAAAAGGCGCGGCTGCCGATCTGGGTAAACTGGTGTACCGAGGTAAATCCGCCGAGAGTCGCGTAATCGCCGACTTCGACGTGTCCTGACAGCGAGGCAGCATTGGCGAAAATCGTATGACTGCCGACGATGCAGTCGTGGGCAACGTGACTGTAGGCCATGAACAGGTTGTCGCTGCCGATCACGGTTTTACCATGGCCATCGTCGGTGCCGCGGTTAAGCGTCACGTACTCGCGAATGATGTTTCGATCCCCCAGCAGCAGTGAAGTCGGCTCGCCCATGTACTTCTTGTCCTGGGGTGCATCGCCAATCGACGAAAACTGGAAAATCCGGTTATCGCTGCCGATTTTGCTGGGCCCCATGATCACTACATGCGGGCCAATCACGGTACCGGAACCGATTTCCACCTCCGCGCCGATAACGCTATAGGCGCCAATTTCGACATCGGCCGCTATGCGCGCCGCGGCGTCGACAATAGCGGTTGGATGGATCATTGCAGGCGCTCCTGGGCGGAGCACATCATTTCGGCCTCGGCCACCACCTCGCCGTCGACCAGGGACTGGCACTGGTACATGCCGATACCGCGCATATTGCGTTTCAGCGAAATATTCAAAACCAGCTGATCGCCCGGTACGACCTGCCCCCTGAAGCGAGCCTTATCGATTCCGACCAGCATGTAGAGCTTGGTCCGGTGCGCGTCACCCATATCGGAAAAGGCCAGCAGCCCCGTGGCCTGCGCCATGGCTTCGAGAATCAGAACCCCCGGCATGATCGGCTGATTGGGGAAGTGCCCCTGAAAAAATGGCTCGTTTATGGATACGTTCTTGATCGCCGACAGGCTCTTGCCCTGCTCGATCTCGACAACCCGATCGACTAGTAAAAACGGATAGCGGTGGGGCAGTAACTCCATCACCTTGCTGATATCAAGTTCCAATTTCAATCCTCTTGTTTCGAATACAGGCCATCGGGCAGTTATTCTCTGGTTTTTTCGAGCCTGGCGACGCTTTGGGCGAGCTTATCCAGGGACTTGTAACGCGCGTTAGCGCGATGCCACGAGTTGGTTTCCATCAATGGCGTACCCGAGGAATAAACCCCGGGCTTTTTGATGTCCTTGGTAACCAGGGACCTCGCGGTAATGGTAACATCATCTGCCACGCTTAAATGACCGAGCACGGCGGCGCCACCGGAAATTTTACAATGGCGCCCGATGGTCGCGCTGCCGGCAATGCCGACGCAGGCCGCAATCGCGGTATGCGCGCCAATGCGGACATTGTGCGCCACCTGTATCTGGTTATCGAGCTTGCAGCCCTGCTCGATAACCGTATCGTCGAGTGCGCCGCGATCTACGGTCGTGTTGGCGCCGATTTCGACGTCGTCTCCTATCGACACGCTGCCCAGCTGTGGAATTTTATGCCATTGCCGCTGGTGCATGACCAGGCCGAAACCATCGCTGCCGATGACTGCTCCGGAATGCAAAATGCAGCGATCTCCGATTTTCACGGCCCGGGCGAGAGTCACCCGGCTATGCAGCCGGCAATGCGCGCCCAGTCGGGCGGATTTTTCGATAACGCAGCCAGCGCCGATCCTGCTGCCAGCGCCAATCTCGACATCGTCCTCGATTACGGCAAGCGCGCCAATGCTGACATTGGCGCCAATCCTCGCGCTTTCGGCAATCTGCGCCGAGGCGTGAATATCGGCTTCGACCGTCGCCTGTCCCAATCCCAGTGCTTCGACCGCCTGCACGAAACTGTAATGGGGATTTTCCGAAATCAGCAATGCCTTGCCGCTCAGCTCGGCGCTTAACTCGGCGCTTAACTCGGCTGACAGGATAACGGCGCTGCACCGGCTGGCGACAATTTCAGGCAAGTAGTTTTTATGCTGAACAAAACAGAGGTCGCCTCGATCTGCGGATTCGGGTGACGCCAGCCCGGATATCTTTAGCGCGGGATCTCCTCGAAATTCCAGTTGCAGGACAGCGGCCAGTTGTTGCAGATTGAGACTCATCGGCGGTGCAGTTTATCTGCCTGACACAGGAGCAAGCGAAAACCGCTCTACTGTGTTTCCTCGCCGGGCTCGGGGAGTTCCTTGAGCATCTCGATGGTTTGCGCGGTAATATCGATAGGATCCGAAACATAGCTGACGCCCTCGGTCAGAATCAGATCAAACTTGCCGGAATCGCCCTGCATCTTCAACACGTTGGAGATGACCTGCTGCAGTTCACGGATTTCTTCGTTGCGACGCAAATTCTGATCCTCGCGAAACTCCTGTTCGAGAAACTTGAGCTGGCTAACCTTGAGCCTGATTTCACGCTCGAGCTTGCGCCGCGCGTTCGAACTCAGTTTGGCGTCATTTTTCAACTGGTCTTCCATGGTCAGGATTTCCTTGCGCTTTTCCTTGAGCTGTTCTTCGCGCGGCCCGAACTCGGATTTCAGCCGTTCCTCGACCTTGCGCGCCTGCGGTGCCTCCTTCAATACCCTGGCGGTGTTGACAAAGCCAATCTTCAGCGCCGCCTCCTGGGCGGTAACCGTTTGCACTGCCGCCAGAAGCATCAGTGTAATAAATGTGCGTATTATCCTGTTCAATGTATTCTCAAAACTGCGCTCCGAGCGAGAACTGGAAGTTCCTGGTGTCGTCACCAGATTCATCGTTAAGCGGCCATGCGTAACTGAACTCGATGGGCCCGATAAAAGAGAACCACTTGGCCGAAAGGCCCACCGATTGCCGCAACTCGCTGGCCTCGAACGAGTCTGCGTCCTCGTACACGTTTCCGGCGTCAAAGTATATACCAAGCCTGAAGGTTTCTGAACTGCCTAGAGACTCGAGTGGAAACAGTATTTCGGCGGTCGTAATAATCTGCAGATTACCGCCAAACGGGTCACCCTCGCTATCGACGGGACCGAGGCTGTTAAAATCGTATCCCCTGATCGAGCGTACGCCACCGGCGGTGAATTTTTCGAATATCGGCAGGTCTGACGTATCGTCGTAACCGTCGCCGTAACCAATTCTGCCCTTATAGGAGAAGGTGAAGGTGTCGCTCAATGCGAAGGCCGACTGGTGGCGATATCTCGCCTTGTAGTAATTCAGGTCGCCGCCATGGACTTCGAGCCGAATGCTGTTGAGATGGCCTGAACTAGCGAATATTCTGCGGTTTCGCGTATCCTTGGCCAGGCTGACGGCGGTGAAAAGGGTATCGTAGCTATCGCCTTCGATCTGCGAATTCGGAGTCGACTCGTCGTACTTGTCGCTATTGTCGATTACGAATTCGAAAACCTCGTCGGAGGAAGAGTTGGTGGTTTCGAGCTCGTTCCGCAGCACGCCGATTTCGAGCCGCAGGCGATTGAACTCGGAAAGCGGAATACCAAAATCCATCGATAGCTTGGTCTGATCGATGAGGAAGTTACTGGTATTGTTCTCCGAAGCATCGGTCTCGGTAAAGCTGAAATTGAAGCCACGGCTAATGCCGTCCTTGGTGTAATAAGGATTTTCGTAACCGAGAGCGTAGCGCTCGGAAGCCGCAGAGTTATCAAAGGTAAAGGACAGCGAATTGCCGGTGCCGAATATGTTTTCATGCGCGAAGCCCACGTTGACGACCGCGCCCTGCACCTGCGAATAGCCTATCCCGAGCTGCAGATTACCTGAAAAACGTTCCGTAACCTGGACTTCCAGATCGATCTGATCTTCGATCTCGGGGACTCTGACGAGGCGGATATTGACCGATCCGAGATAGTTCAGCCGTTGCAGGCGAACCCTCGACCGATCGATCTTGGAGCGCCTGTACATTTCACCCTCGAGCTGGCGCATTTCGCGTCGCAACACGACATCCTGGGTTTTTTCATTGCCGCTAAAATGAATGTAGCGGATGCGCATCTGTCGGCCGGGTATGACGATGAACTGCAGCGAAACGGTTTTGTCCGCTTCATTTATCTCGTTTTGAATTCGCACTTCGGCGTAGGCGTACCCATCTTCGCTGAGTCGTTTCTGCATCGCCGTTATCACCTGGTTGACCCGCTTACGGGAAACGATATCGCCTTCGCGCAGATTGACCAGCGCGCGAAGTTCAATCTCGTCGACAACCATTTCACCAGCGATTTTAATATTACCTACCCTGAACTGCGTGCCCTCGCTTATATTGATACTGATGCTTATATCCTTGCGGTCGGGACTGATCGTGACCTGCTGCGATATGACCTGAAACTGGATATAACCGCGATCGAGATAATACGATTTCAGGGATTCCAGATCCGCCGTAAGCTTGGTGCTGGAATACTCGTCGTTGGCGAACATGGCGGAAGTACTCGCCTCCAGCTGAAAAATGTCGAGTAATTCTTTTTCCTCAAAACTCTGGTTGCCGGTGATATTTATCGACTTGATCTTCGCCGAGACGCCCTCGGAAATTGTGATATCGATGGCGACCCGATCCTCGTCGAGCTTACGCCAGTCGGCATCGATTCGGGCTGCGTACTTGCCCAGGGAGTAATAGACCTGCTGCAATTCGAGCTCGAGCTTTTCAAGCTTGTTCTGATCGAAGATGCGCCCCTTGGACATGTTTACCCCGTCCAGGGCCTGCTCGAGGGCTTCATCCTCGATATCGTTGTTACCCTCAAAATTGACTTCGGCGATAGAGGGCCTCTCGACCACCTTGATCAGCAGCACATTGTCGCGCCGCAGCAGTTCGATGTCGTCGAAGAAGCCGGTCGAATAAAGTTCGCGGATTAATTCCGGCGTGCGCTCGATATCCAGGGTTTCACCGACATTGATCGGCAGATAGCTTAACACCGTGCCGATGGTTATCTTCTTGATACCCTCGACTTCAATGCTCTCTACCGTGAAGCTGTCGGCATGCGCCCAACAGGATGCCGACAGTAACAGCACAGCGCTGATCCAGACGAAAATTCTCAAACTTACTCTACCAGGCGCAGTAAATCGTTATAAATCGCTATCGACATCAAACAGAACAGCAGCATGATGCCGATTTTCTGGCCGATAATTTCAGTTTGCTCCGACACAGGGCTGCCCTTGACGACTTCGACTAAGTAATAAAACAAATGGCCGCCATCCAGCATGGGAACCGGCAGCAGGTTCAAAACACCCAGACTAATGCTGATGATCGCGAGAAACGCCAGAAACGGCTCCAGTCCTATGCGCGCCGTAATCCCGGCATATTGCGCAATCGTGATCGGACCGCTCAGATTTCTGACGCTGGCTTCTCCGGTGACGAGCTTACCCAATACGCGCAAAGTAAGCCAGGTCATTCGCCAGGTTTTATCCAGCGCCTCGATCATTCCCTCCACCGGTCCGTAGCGCTCGACCACGGTCATTTCGCGGCGAACGGAATCGGGGATATCGACCCGGTTCCTGACGCCGATGTAACCGTAGGATTCATCGCCTTCGCTGCGCAGCCGCGGCGTCAGCAGCAGATCGATCTCGCTCGAATTGCGCAACACCTTGAGCGGCATCTGCCTTTCAGCATTGTCGCGTATCAACTGCACCCACTGCCGCGCGCTCTCGATTGGGATTCCATCCAGCTCGAGTATTGTATCTTCCGCCTCTATGCCGGCCTGCTGCGCGGCACCGTCGGGCAATACCTCGGCGATGGTCGGCGCGATAGCGGGCCGCCAGGACGATAATCCCAGGTCGCGCATGAGGTCAATCTGATCCGATTGCAGCGGCTCCAGGCCGCGAATATCGACCACCTTGTCACGAATCTGTAAATCCGCGCCCTGTACCTGCAGTACGATCTGTTCCGCGCCTACCGCCTCGTCCAGCATGGTGAATCGGGCCTTTTCCCAGCTCATGGTTTCAATACCGTTAACCGAGAGAATAAGGTCGCGTTGCTGAATCCCCGCTGTATAGGCCGGGCTCGGATTGTCTATTTCGCCAATTACCGGCTTGATCCCGCCTACCCCGACCAGAAACATCAGGTAGTAAGCGATAATCGCAAACAGGAAATTGAACACCGGGCCGGCGGCAACAATGGCGATGCGGCGCCACACCGATTTACGGTTGAAAGCCAGATCCAGTTCGTCTGGCGCAACCTCGCCCTCACGCTCGTCGAGCATCTTGACATAGCCGCCTAACGGAACGCTGGCGATGACATACTCGGTCTCCCCGGGAGCTGATTGCCGGGTCCACAGGGGTTTGCCGAAACCGACCGAAAAGCGTAATACCCTGACGCCCATTTTTCGCGCCACCCAGAAATGACCGAACTCATGGACCGTGACCAGTACGCCGATAGCTACGACAAAGGCCGCCAGATTGTAAACGATACCGAAAAAATCCATGACTAGTAATCTCCGGACACGACCAGTTCCTGCGCCGACTCACGCGCCGCGGCATCCGCTCGCAACACGCTGTCGAGACTGTCGGCAGGCCCGCTGGAACTGCGCTCCACTGCGCTGGTAATCAATTTCGGAATGTCCATAAAGCTGATATTTCCTTGCAAAAATTGATCGACGGCAACCTCGTTGGCGGCATTGAGTACGGCCATACTGGTTCCACCCCGGTGCCAGGCTTCGCGCGCGAGCGCGAGGCAGGGATAACGGGTCTCGTCCGCGAGTGTGAAGTCTAATTGACTGACCTGCAACAAATTCAATGGTTCGACCCCGCTGTCGATTCTATCGGGCCAGCTCAACGCGTTGGCTATCGGCGTACGCATGTCGGGATTGCCCATCTGCGCGATCACCGAACCGTCCAGATAGGACACCATGGAATGAACGATGCTCTGGCGATGCAAAACGATATCGATATCGGACTGGTCGACATCGAACAACCAGCAGGCTTCGATCATTTCCAGGCCCTTGTTCATCATGGTCGCCGAATCGACCGAGATTTTCGGCCCCATGTCCCAGTTAGGATGTGCACAGGCCTGCTCCGGGGTAACCGACTCGAGCCTGTCGATGTCGAAATCCCTGAAGGGGCCGCCGGAACCGGTGAGTACGATCTTGTGAACTCCGGATTTCATCGCGGGCCGGCCGATGCTGCCTGCGGGCAGGCATTGAAAGATAGCGTTGTGCTCGCTGTCTACCGGTAATAATTCGGCCTCGTGCTGGCGAACCTCTTCCATGAACAGCGCGCCCGCCATCACCAGTGACTCCTTGTTGGCAAGCAACACTCTCTTGCCCGCGCGGATTGCCCCCAGGGTCGGGATCAACCCCGCCGCTCCGACGATTGCCGCCACCACGATATCGGATTCTTCTGCCGCCGCAACCTCGCTCAAGCCGGTCTCGCCCGCCAGCACCTCGGTCGGCAAATCGGCTATTTCGTCGGCCAGTTGCTCGGCGCTTGCGCTACCGGACATAACGGCGAAACGAGGCCTGAAGCGCCGGCACAACTGCTGCATTTTCGAGCAATTGCTTTTAGCGGTCAGCGCGTGAACGGCAAACTGTTTGGGATGGCGCGCGATTATATCGAGCGTCGAACGCCCGATGGAACCGGTTGCACCCAGGATCGTAACCCGCTTCATAACGAACCGGCTAACAGCAATCCACTGACAAAGACAGGGCTTGCGGCAATCATGCTATCGATGCGGTCGAGGATGCCGCCATGGCCCGGTAACAGCTTGCCACTGTCCTTGACGCCAGCTTCTCTTTTCAGGATGCTTTCGAACAGGTCGCCGACGACGGAGATCAATACCGTCGCCACCCCGATCAGTAAAAACTGTGGTAAACCGATTTCGAAGCCGTCCGTGAGCCAGTAAATCAGCAGCATCCAGACCAGGTTGGCGCCGACACCGCCGTAGACCCCCTCCCAGGTTTTCCCGGGACTGATCGTTGGCGCGAGTTTTCGCCTGCCAAATTTACGACCGCTGAAATAGGCGCCTATATCGGCCAGCCATACCAGCGTCAACAGATACATCAGCATCCAGCCGCCATAGGCGTAATGCAGGTAAATGACGCCGTGAGCGCTAATCCACAACGTGACCAGTCCGAGTAGCAGCAGCATCGCCCGCTGTTGCGGTGGGCGATTGTCCTGGTGGCGGTAAAAGACGAAGCCGATGGCGATCAATATCCAGATCAGGGCGCCGGATAGCGATTGCCAGTAAACCAGTTGCGGTGTGACCAGCGTGAGCGACCACCAGAACAGCATGGCAAACAGGGCCGAGACGACCGCCGCGGGCAACATTGTCGGCTTCAGGGTCAGAGCCAGCATCTCCCGCGCCGCCGCGAACAACACCAGGCTGAACAGCAGGCTGACCCAGCGCGTTTCGGCGAAAACGATGGTGCCGATAAAGACTGCTGCCAGGATCAGGGCGGTAATGATGCGCTGTTTCAGCATTAACCAGGAACCTCGACCTGCTCTCCGGTCTTGCCATAGCGCCGCTGGCGCCGGGAATACTCGGCCAGCGCGGCCGACATTTCGGATTCGGAAAAATCTGGCCACAGGGTGTCGCAAAAATAAAACTCGGTATAGGCCAGCTGCCACAACAGAAAATTGCTGATACGATGTTCCCCGCCGGTGCGGATGAACAGGTCCGGGTCCGGGCTATCGCCCAGCGACAGCTGTCGAGCGAACAGTCGATCGTCGATATCCGCGGGTTCGACGACGCCATCCCTCACCTTTTGCGCCAGCGCGCGGACGGCGTTGACGATATCCCAATGCCCGCCGTAGTTTGCCGCGATATTAAGCGTCATGGCCTGATTTGCAGCGGTTTCGGTTTCCGTTTGCCCGATCTGCCGCTGCAGATCCGTGGAAAAAGATCCACGATCGCCAATGAAGCGGATACGTATCTGCTTCGCGTTCAACTCGTCGGTGTATTGCTGCAGCGACTGCATGAAAAGCTCCATCAGGCTGCCGACTTCCTCGGCCGGCCGATTCCAGTTTTCGCTACTGAAAGCAAACAGCGTGAGATGGCTGACGCCGGCGCGTGCAAAGAACTCGACCGCCAGGCGCGTGGTTTCAACGCCTTTGCGATGTCCGAAGGTACGCGGCATGAAGCGCTTCTTCGCCCAGCGCCCGTTGCCATCCATAATGATGCAAACATGGCTCGGAACCGATGCCTGAGATTGTGAAACCATGATCCCGTCCCGATCGCGATCAAATCTCCATCAATTCCTTTTCCTTGGCCTGTAGCAAGGATTCGATTTCGTCGGTCGATTCGTTGGTGACCTGCTGCACAAGGTCCTGGCCGCGATGCTCGTCGTCTTCGGAGATATCCTTATCCTTTGCCAGGCTCTTCAGATCATTGTTGCCGTCGCGGCGAATGTTTCGCACCGCCACGCGCGCGTTTTCGGCCAGCTCGCGCACCACCTTGACCAGTTCCTTGCGCCGTTCTTCGGTGAGAGGCGGCATCGGAACCCTGATGATGGTGCCCGCGGTGGTGGGATTCAGGCCCAGGTCCGAGGTCATGATCGCTTTTTCGATCACCGGCACCATGCTCTTGTCCCAGGGCGTTACCGCCAGCGTGCGCGCGTCCTCGACATTTATGTTGGCGGCCTGGCCTATCGGAACTTCGCTGCCGTAGAAATCCACGGTGATATGGTTCAGCAGGCTCGGATGCGCCCTTCCGGTTCTAATCTTGCTGAGCTCGGCCTGGAAGGCTTCAATACTCTTGCTCATCCGATTACGCGCATCTTTTTTAATATCTTCTATCATTTTTGTGCCTCTTTTCGAGTTACCCGGGTGCCAACCGAATTGCCCCGGGCCAGATCGAGTAACGCGCCGGGCTGATTGATATCGCATACCACCAGATCAAGCGCATTATCATTACATAAAATCATTGCCGCCACATCCATCACCGCGAGACGCTGATCGATAGCCCGATCGTAATCCAGGTCGCTGTAACGTACGGCATCGCTGTGCTTGACCGGATCTTTATCGTATATGCCATCGACCTTGGTAGCCTTGATCAGCAAATCGGCGCGAATCTCTATCGCGCGCAGGCTGGCGCCGGTGTCGGTAGTGAAATAGGGGCTGCCGGTACCGGCGGCAAATATAACAATTTCTCCGTCAGCGAGGCGGCGGCGCGCGTCACGCTGGCTATAGGATTCGCATACCTGCGGCATCGCAAGGCCCGACATGACCGCCACTGCTACTCCCTGACGCTGCAATCCGTCCTGCAGGGCGAGCGCATTCATCACCGTGGCCAGCATCCCCATATGGTCACCGGTAACCCGATCGAGCCCCGCCTCCGCCAGGCCAGCACCGCGAAACAGGTTACCGCCGCCGACCACGACACCGACCTCGACACCCGATCGCGCCAGCGCGACCAGATCGGCGGCGACCTTGTCGATCATTTGCGGATCGATACCGGCCGCCTGCTGGCCCATCAAGGCCTCGCCGCTAAGTTTTACCAGGATACGTTTGTACTTGATTTCAGGCATTGGGAGTCAAAATCGCTAAAATTTGGCTACGCCCTGCTGCACGACGCAACGGCCAACCGGCCTGGCGAGCGCCAGCAAGAGTTTATAGACATTGCCCGGGTATTTTAAACGCATTATTGACAATTAGTCCTGGCCTGTCGGATCCGAAGCAAAAAAAAGGCCGCGAAGGTCGCGGCCCAGGTTGTACTCATGAATTTAACTGTGACGCTACTTCGGCTGCAAAGTCCTCGACTTTCTTTTCGATTCCCTCGCCTACTTCATAGCGCACGAAACCGCTGACGTCGGCGCCGGCGGCGGATAGCAGCTTGTCCACGGTCTGATCCGGATCCTTGACGAAAGGCTGTCCCATCAGGGTCACCTCGGCGAGAAACTTGTTGAGCCGGCCCTGAATCATCTTTTCGATGATTTCGGGCGGCTTGCCGCTGGATTCGGCCTGCGCGATCAGGATCGCTTTTTCCTTTTCGACGAATTCGGCGGGAATTGCGTCCTGATCGACAAACTGCGGATTGACCGCGGCGATATGCATGGCGACATCACGCGCCATATCACTGTCCGCACTGGAATCGACCAGCACGCCGATACGAGCGCCGTGCAGATAGGACGCGATCGAAGCGTCGGACTCGACGATTTCGAAACGGCGTACCTGGATATTTTCCCCAACCTTGGCGATCAGCGCCTGGCGCGCTTCTTCCACGCTCTGACCGCTGGCCAGCGTCAGCGCGGACAGTTCTTCGACCGACGCCGGTTTATGTTGCGCAACCGCCGCCAGAACTTCGTCGGCGAAGGCCTGGAAGTTATCGTCCTTGGCGACAAAATCGGTCTCTGAATTGATCTCCAGGATAACCGCGCTCTTGCCGTCGTCGCTGACGCTTGCCTTGATGGCGCCGTCTGCTGCCACGCGCCCGGCCTTTTTATCCGCCTTGGCCGCACCCGATTTACGCATCAACTCCGCGGCAGCCTCGATATCGCCATCGGTTTCGACCAATGCTTTTTTACATTCCATCATGCCCGAACCGGTACGTTCGCGCAGTTCTTTTACCAAAGATGCTGTTATAGCCACTTCAATACCTCGTTGAGTTAGCCCGCGCGTTCACGCGGGCGCTGAATTAGTCCTTGCTAGCCGCCTTCTTGGTGGCAGCTTTCTTGGTTGCCGCCTTCTTGGTCGCAGCCTTCTTGGTCGC
>CALJQI010000181.1 GCA_937980285.1 uncultured Gammaproteobacteria bacterium
GAGCTCGAATCCAGAGGGTTCCAGTTGCGACTCGAGCCGCGGCTTGAGTTCAGCCAGCACATCACCGACCCTGAACGCGCCGAGATTCGCCGTCTGCTCGTTGCGCGACATGCGCGCCAGCTGCAGCACGTTGTTGATCAGGCGCGTCAACCGTTCTGCCTCGTGGAAGATAAAGTCGTAATAGCTTTTGCGCTTGGCCTCGTCGGCCCAGCCCTCGCGCAGCATTTCGCCGTACATGCGGATCGAGGTCAGCGGCGTCTTCAGTTCATGACTGACCGCCGAGACGAAATCCTGCTGCTGGCGCGCCAGCGCAAGCTGGCGCTGGCCCAGGCGCAGCAGCATGAAACAGCCGCCCACCAGCACGATGGCGAGCACCAGCGCCGACCACAGGATGACCTGGCCGCCGGCGCCGATCGGCAGCCGCGCCAGCGTGTAAACCAGCTCGATGTCGCCGAACGGCGCGATCAGGCGGGCCTGGTAAAGCAGTTCGCTGCTTTCCTGCCCGGCGCCGGGGCGGTACTGTCGGCCGTAGTCGAGCGCGAAGCTGCGCAGAATCGCGCCCCGGTAGGCGACGATGAGCTTGCTCATGGTCGACAGTTCCGACTCTCGAAAGGCCGGCGCGATCAGGCGCTCGATGAAACTGGCCTGGTCGAACAGGATACCCTGCACGTAGCGTTCGTCCTGGTGCCAGACGCGGCGGAAGAGTACGAAATGACCGCTGTCGAGCAAGGCGAACTCCATCGGCTCGACCTCGCTTTCGAAAGTCTGGATACGGATCGCCTGCTGATCCGGGAACCGCGTGTCGCCAAAAGCCATATCCTCCTCGGATTCGGCAAAATTCTTTTGCACGCTATTTTCTTCTTCGGCTAGCGTCCGCGGCAGGTTGAATTTTTCCTTGCGCGAGCGCTTGGCGGCGGCCTGCTTCTTTAATTCCAGATCCTCTGTCTCGGAGGCGGTGCCGGCCGCCACCTGGTAGCGATCCTCCAGTTTCAAATCCTTGACCTGCTCGACAGGCGCCGCGCTTGGCGCCGGCGCGCTCGACTTGCGCGCGGCCAGTTCATCGAACATCGATTGCCCCTGGCTCTCCAGTTTCGGCAACTCGAGTTCCGTACTACTGCTATCGAGATCGCTGGAGAGCATCGGGCTGTCGGCGCGCGGTTCCCGCGCGACTTCTTCCTCCGCCTGCAAAAGTTCGGCCGCGGGCGTGGCCGCGAGGTCGCTTTTGCCGACCAGGCGGTTCTGATCGAGGATACCGCGGATACGGCCTTCCTGTTGTTCGCGCTGGCGCAGTTCGATCGATGAAATACCGTAGTTGGCGGCATTGTCAGCGGGCACGATCGGTGTCCGCAAACGGCCCGAGGCATCGACCTGGAAGTAGCCGAGCAGACCGGGCGTTCGAGCCTGCTGCGGAAACTCGGAAAGCGGCGAACGCTGCAGAAACGCGGTGTCGTCGGATCCGGTTACATTGAGAAATTCGTAGTCGCTGATGGGGCGTTTCTCCTCGCGCTCGATCAGGTCGCGAAAGTCGCTGTCGATACGCCGCGATAATTCGCGAGCAAGCCGTTGATGCTGGTAAAACGCTTCCCATTTCAATTGCCCGTATGCCTGGTAGACCAGAATCGAGGTCGGAATCGCCAGCGCCAGGAAGAACAGCACCAGCAGCAGCGTGAGGCGGCCTCGAGTCATTGCGGCGCGAGCATCAGCCGGTATCCGGCGCCGCGCACGGTAACAATGGCCTCGGGATTGGCGGCATCGGTCTCGATCTTGCGGCGCAACTTGGCGATGTGGATATCGACGGTGCGGGTCTCGATTTCCATGTGGTTGGCATATCCCCAGACCCGCGCCAGCAACTCCTCGCGCGCCACCGGCCGATCGCACTGCTGCGCCAGGTACTGCAGCAGATCCATCTCGCGGCGCGTGAACGCGGTCTCGCCGGCGCACAGGTTCTCGGTGTCGATGACCAGTCCGTTGTTGAGGCTAATCTCGCGCGGCCGGTCCTCGGTAATGCCGGAGCGGCGCAGCACCGCCTGCACCCGCAGCACCAGCTGCGTCACCGAAAACGGTTTGGCGACGTAATCGTCGGCGCCCAGCGTCAATCCCTGGACGATATCTTCGTCGCTCGATTTCGCGGTCAGCATGATGACCGGCTGCTGCCGGTCCTGCTGGCGAATGCGGTTGCAGATTTCGAAACCGTCGACGCCGGGCAACATGACGTCGAGCAGAATCAGGTCGAACTTGCCGCTCAGGCCAAGGCGCAGCCCGTCGTCGCCATTATCCGCGGTTTCGACCTCGTAACCGTGGTAAACGAAGACGTCGACCAGGCCGCTGCGAATCGCGGCTTCGTCTTCGACAACCAGTAAACGCGCCTTTTGCGCCATCGCTTCGAATCCTCTTTAACAACACTTCAATCCTAGCATTCCCGCTCCAGGCCTTTGTAAATTTTTTGTAAACCCGCACCCCCAGGTTTTACCAAACGCTGCCTGTTTCGAGGCCCGTTCCTGGCCCAGAATTACAGCATCTTTTGAGCAACGATGGAGCATACGACATGGCACTGATTACCCGACTCTCGCGACTGTTCGAGGCCGATTTTCACGCGGTTCTGGACCGCATCGAGGAACCCGACCTGCAGTTGAAGCAGGCGGTGCGCGAAATGCAGTTCGCGCTCGACCAGGATCGGCAACGTCTGAAATTGCTGCAGCACGAGGCCGAGCAGCTGGCCAGGGCGACATCTGGCGTGCTGGCGGACCTCAAGGGATTCGATGAAGAACTCGATATCTGCCTCGCCGCCAAAAAAGACGATCTCGCACGCGACCTGCTGCGGCGCAAGCTGGCAGGCGACAGGCAGCTGCAGGTCCTGAAACATCAATCAGCCGGTATCGACGCGCAACAACGGCAGCTGGCAGCGGACATCGAAGAGCAAAGCCAGCAGCTGAACAGCATGAAACAGAAACTGGAGCTACTGGTCAGCGAAGACACGGCAGCGGCGGGCGGCGAATTCGCCCGCGCCGACAGCATCCGTAACGAAGAGATCGAAATCGCGCTGCTGCGCGAAAAAGAACGGAGGGCAAAGTCATGAAAACACCCGGCATCATCGATGGACTCGTCGTCGCCTTCGTCATTAGTCTCGGCGCCGGCGCCGCCAGCCTGCTGCTGGGCTCTTTTCTCGGTTACGGCAGCGTTTTCAACCTGGTGCTGCTGGCGGCGGCGCTGTGCTACCTGCTGTACCTGTTCAAGCGCAGCAGTACGCGCGTCGGCCGCGTGGTCATGCTTGCCGCCTGGGCGACGCTGAGCCTGGCCTGCTGGTTTTTCGAGGTACCGCTGTTCGAACAGGTACTGATCCAGGCCGGTTTCATCTGGCTCACGCGCGCACTCTACTTCCACGGCACGCTGTTCGCCGCGGCGCTGGATTTCGGCCTGGTCTCCGCCGGCCTGGCGGCTGGCGCCTGGGCGATGGTCAACACCGGCAGCCTGGCGGCGGCGCTGTGGAGCTTCTTTCTGCTGCAGTCGCTGTTCTGCTGGATTCCCGATCTCGGCCGCAAGCACGGGGCAGAGGCTTATCGCGGCCGCTGTGAACACTCGGCTTTTCAATCGGCACATCGCGTCGCGCTCGACGCCGTGCGCAAACTAACCCAACCCTAGAAACGGAGATATCAATGAAAACCAGAACCTTCAATGCAAAGATAATCGCCCTGGCGCTAATTCTCGCTACCGCAAGCGGCATCGCCCTGTTCCCGATGGTGAAACAGGCGCAGGCGATTCAAAACACGAATACCAACACCACGGTGCCGGCGCAAAGTCACCGTGTCGAAGTGGTGTTCATTCTCGACACCACCAGCAGCATGAGCGGGCTGATCCAGGCGGCCAAGGAAAAAATCTGGTCGATCGCATCCACCATGGCCTCGGCTCAACAAAATCCCGACATCAGGATGGGGCTGGTCGCCTTCCGCGATCGCGGAGACGCCTATGTCACCCGCGTCTACGATCTGTCTGACGATCTCGATTCGATGTACGCCAGCCTTATGGACTTTCGCGCCGTGGGCGGCGGCGACGGCCCCGAAAGCGTCAACCAGGCGCTATACGACGCGATACACAAGGTATCGTGGAGCCAGGACAGCAATGTCTACCGGGTCGCCTTCCTGGTCGGCGACGCTCCTCCGCATATGGATTATGCCGACGACGTCAAGTACCCGGTGACGCTGGCCGCGGCCGCGCGCAAGGGTATCGTCGTCAACACCATCCAGAGCGGCCAGCACCAGTACACCCGTCCCGCGTGGCAACAAATCGCGGCGCTCGGCCAGGGCAACTATTTCCAGGTCGAAGATTCGGGTAACGCGGTAGCGGTAGCGACACCGTTCGACGATAAGCTGTCGAAACTGGCCACCGAACTCGAAGATACGCGTCTCTATTTCGGTGACGAGGAAACCCGCGCAAAGCAAAAGGCGAAACTCGACGCAAACTCAAGACTGCGCAAGGAACTTTCTACCGAGGCGCTGGCGCGTCGCTCGGCCTACAACGCGACCGAAAGCGGCAAGAAAAACCTGCTCGGCGAAAGCGAGCTGGTCGATGCCGTCACCTCGGGACGCGTCGATCTCGAGGAAATCGAACGCGAAGACCTGCCCGCCAGCATACAGATGATGGCGCCGGCCGAAGCGATGGAAGTGATCACCGAGCAGGCACAGCGGCGCGAGGCGCTGAAACAGGAAATCAGGGAGCTGTCCGAATCGCGTAATCGCTTCATCCGGAAAAAAGTCGAAGCCGAGGGGGGCGCCGACGATTCGCTGGACGAAAAGATATACCGTGCGGTGAAGGATCAGGCGGCTTCGGTAGGGCTCAGCTACGACAGCGACAGCGCGAAGTACTGATAACCAGGATCATCCCCGCGAAAGCGGGGGATCTTACAACACGCCGTCGTTGCAAGATCCCGGCACGGAGGCCGGGATGGCACCAGTTTGAGTCATCCCCGCGAAAGCGGGGATCTTATACAGACACTGTCTTTGCAAGACTCCGGCTAGAGAGCCGGGATGATTTCACAGATGGGACGCTCCTGATCAGGAACGTTTTCAGATACTGAAATCCGGGCTAGGCGACGCGCGGTCCTTTCTTGACCGCGTTCTGGCGCAGCAAAAGATATAGCTCGTGCACCAGCCGCTCGTTGGCCTGGATTTCGAGCCACTTGTCCTTCGGCACCCGTCGTTTTACCAGTTCACGCACAACCTTGAGGGTAAAGGAATCGCTTTCGAGATTGGGATCCGGGTGGCCTGCACCAATGTTTTGAATCGTGCGGCTCAGGATCAGCGTCGTCGATTCGTCGGCATCCTGATACAGGCGGGTACGAATGCGGTTATCGGACAGTAATTCCTCGGTGGCGCGGCGCTGGTTTCGCATCTGCAAAATCAACACGATCAGCATTCCCAGGGTCAGGAGCGAGAGCAATGTTGCGACTAGGTTCATGGCTATTTACTA
The DNA here is from genome assembly GCA_937980285.1 of uncultured Gammaproteobacteria bacterium. GTDB lineage: Bacteria > Pseudomonadota > Gammaproteobacteria. The sequence goes on from CALJQI010000181.1 coordinate 5,464, forward strand.
CATTATAAAGATTATGATTTGCGAGTTTAGCAGCTTAAAACCCGGCCGGAATGGATTGTGAATTGTGTCGCATTTTGATCTTCCCGGCTTACTCCCAAGGAGCTATTTTCAGACCCGGACAGATCGGTTATATTTCCGCACTGGTAGCGACGAGCACGTTTCGGAGGGAGACTAATGGCTGGTATCGGAATTTACCTCAAAGCCCTGGGGCTGGCGGCTCTGCTGAGCCTGCTGCCACCCGCCAATGCCGCGGAAACCGCGACTCGCGGCAGCATAACCGGCGGCGTCGCGCACCAGGCGCCCGACTGGTTCAAGGAGAGTTTTCTCGAAATCGCCGACGATGTCGACGATGCCACCGACGCCGGTAAGCACGTGCTGCTATTTTTCCAGCTCAACGACTGCCCCTATTGCGACCGAATGCTCGAAGAAGGCTTCGAGTCCGAGCCGCTGCGCTCCTACATCCAGCAGCATTTCGACAGCATCGCGATCAACGTACGCGGCGACCGCGATATCGCCTTCAACGAAGA
>CALJQI010000182.1 GCA_937980285.1 uncultured Gammaproteobacteria bacterium
GGCAGATTCAAGGGGATGCAGAATCAAGTCGATCGCCTGCGTGAACAGCTTGATGAATTAAGAGCGGCGGCGGTGGCCGCTGCCGCAGCCGAAGCGGAACCGCCCGAAACTGTTTCCGAGTCACCCCTGGCGACGGCGGAAACGGCGAAATCGCCGCCGCAAGCCGAGGAACAGGAAACAACCGAAGCTATCGAGGAACTACCGGCGCCGGTAGTCGCGGCCGCGAGCATGCCTGCGCCCGCGGCGAGCGTTCGCGACCAGGCGCAAGCCCGCGCGAAAAACCCGGCCGATCATCTCGAGGACCTTATTCGTCGTATCGGCAACCTGGTCGTATCCTATTTTACCGATGGCAATATCTTCGTCCGCATCGGTATCCTGATCCTGTTTTTCGGCGTTGCCTTCCTGCTCAAGTACGCCGCGGAAAACTCGCAAATCCCGATTGAAGTCCGCTTCATGGGCGCCGCCTTCGGCGGACTCGTGCTGCTGGTGTTCGGTTGGCGCCTGCGGGAGAAGAAGCAGATTTACGCGTTATTATTGCAGGGTGGCGGCATCGGCGTCATTTACATAACAATCTTCGCAGCCTTTCGCCTCGCGGACCTGCTGCCGCCGGCGCTTACCTTTGTGCTGCTGGTGTTTTTCTCGGCCTTCACCGTCGCGCTGGCCATTCTCCAGGATTCGCGCGCGCTCGCCATCTACGCGGTGCTGGGCGGATTCCTGGCGCCGTTTCTGGCGTCTAGCGGCAGCGGCAACTACATCGGCCTGTTCAGCTACTACTCGGTATTGAACGCGGCGGTGTTCGCGGTCGCCTGGTTTCGGGCCTGGCGCGCGCTCAACCTGCTCGGTTTCATTTTCACCTTCGGCGTGTTCGTGCTGTGGGCGCTGTTCGACTACCGCGACGAGTTCCTCTACCCCGGCCTCGGTTTCCTGCTGCTGTTCTTCCTGATGTACAGCCTGATCGGCGTGCTCTACGCCATGCGTCAGCCCGAGCGGATGACCGGCCTGGTCGACGGCACCATGGTCTTCGGCACGCCGGTTATCGCCTCCGGCCTGTTGATGCTGATGCTGCGTGACTACGACTACGGCATTGCCGTGGCCTGCGCGGCGATGGGCTTTTACTACATCGCGCTGGCGCGTTTCGCCTGGCGCCACATCGGCGAGGAATTCCGTCTGCTAGCCGAAGCCATGCTCGCCATCGGCGTGGTATTCGCGACGCTGGCCATTCCCTACGCGCTCGACGGACACTGGAGCAGCGCGGCCTGGGCGCTGGAAGCGGCCGGCATCCTGTGGGTCTCGATTCGCCAGAACCGTTTCTACGCGCAGTGTTTCGCGGTTGCGCTGCAGGTCGGCGCCGGCGTCCTGTTTTACCTGCGCAATATAGGCGACCTCGGCGACAGCGCCTGGCTCAATCCGGCGTTCCTCGGCGGGGTCTTCATCGCATTGGGCGCCTTTATCTCGGCGCGCATGCTTTACCTGCAAACCGACGGCTTCAGGCTGCGCCCGCTGCACATTCCGTTCTATATCTGGGCCATGGGCTGGTGGCTGGTAAGCGCCCTGGTGCAAATCGACGAGTATGTAAAACACGAAGTCATTGCGCTGCTGCTGTTGTTCGGCGCAACCGCGGCGGGGCTGGTTTACCTCGATCGCCTGCGTCAATGGAACTGGATGCCGGCGGCGATCAACGCCGCGCTGTTACTGCCGATGTTGATGCTGATTTCGATCTATTCGTTGTTTAACAACGGGCATGTGCTGGTGACACCGGATCTCTATTTCTGGGCGGCGGCGCTGATCGCAAACTACTGGATGATCAGCCGCCTCGAAACGGTAGACTGGCCCGAATGGATCAACATTGCCGCGCACACCGGCTTCGTCGTTTTCGTCGCCCTGCTGCTGTCGCTGGAGCTGGTATGGATTTTCGATACAGAAATCGACGCCGACGGCGAAGGTTATTACGCGATTTTTGCGCTGATGCCATTGATTGCGCTACGCCTCGCGCAAGCGGCACGATTTCCCGCAATCGCGCGCCTCGGCGGCAGGCTGCAATTGAGCATCATCGGCGCGCTATCGGTTTTCCTGTTGTTCTGGAGCCTGATGATCAATTTCACCAATAGCGGCGACCCCTCGCCGCTGCCCTATCTACCCTTTCTCAATCCGGTCGACCTGGCGCAGATCGTGTTTTTCCTGCTGCTGCTGGGCAGCCTCAGGCTGCTGCAACCTTCGATGGCGCTGCAACGCGATCACATCCTGATCATTCTAGCCGGATTGGTCTTTGTCTGGCTGACCGCGGTACTGGTGCGCAGCATGCACCACTACCTCGCGATTCGATTCGATATGTCGGACATGCTGGCCGATTCACGACTGCAAACCGCGATTTCGATCCTGTGGACACTGATCGGCATGGCTGCGATGAGTTTCGCATCGCGCCGCCTGATGCGGCCGCTGTGGATCATTGGCGCGGCGCTGGTCGGGGTGGTGTTGATTAAAATGTTCTTTATCGATCTTGGCGCCAGCGGCACGGTAGAGCGCATCGTTTCTTTCCTGGTGGTGGGCAGCCTGCTGGTCGCCACCGGTTATTTTTCACCGATACCGGATAAAGATACCGCGCCCGAGGAAAATTCCGCCAATGCCTAGAACCGCCTTATCCCTGTTGTTGATGCTCCTCGGCGTACAGGCGCAGGCGGCGGAGATTCGCGACTACGCCTACCAGGCGGCCATCGACGCAAGCGATGAAAACCTGCAACGCATCGAGCTGCCGCTGGAAGTGATACTGAACCTGACAAGCCCCGCCCTCGGCGACCTGGCCGTATTCAACGCCGACGGTAAACCGATGTTGCACACCGTCACAGTCAAGCCCGCTGCTGTTAGCGACCGTATCCTGGAGTTGCCGTTTCACAAGTTCGACCGGTTTCTACGGCAACAGACAAAAACCGTTACCACCCGCGAGCACAATCAGCAGGCGAACTCGAGTTCGGAACTCGAAACCACCGAGACCGTGGCGGTGCCGGCGGTGCGTAACGACTACCTGATCGAGCTCGCCCCCGGCGAAACGAAGCGCGCTTTCGAACGCCTGGAACTGCAATGGCGGCATGAGCCGTCCAGCCAGATCCTCGAGGTCAGGGTCGAGGCCGGCAATGAACTCGACCACTTGCGCACCATCAACCCGCGCAAGAGTCTGACCAATAACCAGTCGGACGACGAGGGCTGGCGCAGCATCACGCGTATCCCGAAGAACTACCGCTACCTGCGCCTGACGCCGGTTAACGATGTCACCAGTTTCGAACTGCAGCGGGTAATCGGCCATTTCAGCGAAACCGGGACCGCGCCGAAGCTGTCGCACTCAATCACGCCCGAGCGCGTCAGCGACGATGGCGAGGCGTTTTACTCGTTCCTCTACCCTTCGGTAGTCAGACCGCAGAGCATGCGCATCATCCCCGGGGACGAGCACAGCATCATCGCCGGCGATCTCTATGTTTCCAGCTCGAGCGAACCCGACAAGCGGCGCCTGGCGAGACGCGATTTTCGCCAGCACAACATCAGCGACGAGAAAATCAAACCAAGTCGGCCGCTTGATATGGCCGGACTGCATCCCGCCCGGGTCTGGTTTTCGTCGAGCACCGAGCTCGCTGCTTCGCCCCAGGTCGAACTGGTCTACGCGCAGTACGAAGTCGTGTTTCTCGCGGACGGTAAAAAACCCTATCGTCTGGCCTGGGGCAATCACGCGGCGCAACAGGTCGCCAACGCGGATCTGATCGACATGCTGCAGGAAAACATACGCGAAACGCAAAAACGCGGCGAACTGGTAAGGCTTGGCGCCACCGAGGAAGCCGGCGGCATGGAACGGCTCTCGCCGCAGGCCGCGCTGCCGTGGAAAAAGTGGCTGCTATGGGCATTGCTGGTGCTGGCGGCGCTGGTCACCGGTCGCATGGCCTTGCGCCTCTATCACGAGATGAATTCAGGCACCCCGGTATAGTAAACTAACCTCCGGCCCCGCCGCCAGGCAACCGGGTCGTTAACTATAACCAGGAAAAAAAATGAGTGCTAAACCGGTAATACTGGTAACCCGCAAGTTGCCTGACGCAGTCGAAAACAAACTGGCGGAAGCGTTTACGCCTATGCTGAATCCCCGGGACAAACTCTATGACACCGAGGAGTTGCTGCGCCTGGCCGAGGAGGCCGATGCGATACTGCCCTGTCATACCGAGAAATTTTCCGCCGAAACCATTGCCCGGTTGCCATCGCGGATTCAGGCGATCGCCAATTTTTCGGTCGGCGTCGATCACGTCGATCTCGAAGCGGCGAGGCAAAAAGGCGTGATCGTCACCAACACCCCCGACGTGCTGTCGGATGCGACCGCGGAAATCGCAATGTTACTGATGCTGGGAGCGGCGCGGCGGGCGAGCGAGGGCGAGCGCATAATGCGCAATCAACAATGGAAGGACTGGAGCCCGGCCTTCATGGTCGGTCGACAGATTACCGGCAAGCGCCTCGGCATTCTCGGCATGGGCAGGGTCGGACAGGTGGTGGCGCAGCGCGGACGCGGCTTCGGCATGACAATCCATTATCACAACCGCAATCCTCTGGACTCGGAACAGGCAAGCGGCGCGATATACCACGACAGCGTCGAATCGCTGCTGGCCAATATCGACGTTTTGTCGATCCACTGCCCGGCCTCCGACGCAACCCGCGGCCTGATCGACGCGCAACGGCTGGCGGTCATGCATCCCGACTCGATCCTGGTAAATACGTCGCGCGGCGCGGTCGTCGATGACGACTCGCTGGTCGACGCGCTCAACTCAGGGGTTATTGCCGCCGCCGGCCTCGACGTCTACAACGGCGAACCGGATTCGATTCACCCCGGATACCGCGAGCTCGACAACGTCTTTCTGTTACCTCACATCGGTAGCGCAACGGTGGAAACCAGGGATGCGATGGGCTATCGGGCGATCGATAACCTGGTTGCCATATTTAAAGGCGAGGCTCCAGGCGACCGCGTCGCCTGAAACCTGTGCGGATCTTAAACGGCCCAGGACATATCGAATCCGCCCGATTGCGGTGTTGTTAATGTCGATCAGGTATGCCGGGAACGTACCAATGTATAACCGATGCATATTAACTTTTGTTGGTATACAATATACCCCGCTTTAACGCTCCGGCACTCCATTTAAGGCCAATAATAATGTAGTATTCGTCCGGGAAACGGTGGCCAAAGACAAACAATCAAAAACCCGTTTCAAATGCAAATAACAATTAACCAGGTTTCGTTGTTCGAAATCACGTCCACACAATGAGGAATAAAGCAATGACCGAAGAAGTGAAAAAATCCCGCCGAAAATTTCTAACCACTGGAGCCGCGGCAATTGCCGGTGGCGCCGCCGCGGCCTCTTTTCCCAATATCTCCGTGGGGCAGAGTCCCACCGTCCTCAAGGTGCAGGCAGCCTGGGGTGGTGGTATTTTTCTCGAGTTCGCCCAGGATTACGTCCGCCGCGTCAACGAAATGTCTGGCGGCTCCCTGAAAATCGACCTGCTCGGTGTCGGTGCGGTCGTTAAAACGGCTGAAATGCAGACCGCGGTACACAAAGGCGTACTCGACGGCGCGCACCTGGTAACCGCTTACTGGTACTCGAAGAGCCCGGTGGCCTCGCTGTTCGGCACCGGACCCTGCTTCGGCTGGTCGGCCAACGAGCTGATGGGCTGGATTCAGTACGGCGGTGGCAGGGCACTGTATAACGAGCTGATGGACGCTCTGCGACTCGACCTGGTCGGCTTCTTCTCCGGCCCGATGCCGGCGCAACCGCTGGGCTGGTTCAAGGAAGAAATCAAGGGTAGCGGCCAGATGAAAGGCCTGAAGTATCGCACCGTTGGCCTCGCCGCGGACGTATTGCAGGAAATGGGCATGTCGGTAGTACAGTTGCCCGGCGGCGAAATCCAGCCGGCTATGAAGAGTGGCCTGATCGATGCGGCTGAATTCAACAACCCGACCTCGGACAAGGATTTCGGTATGCAGGATGTGTCCAAGCACTACCACCTGGGCAGTTTCCACCAGTCGCAGGAGTGTTTCGAAATCATCTTCAACAAGCGACGTTTCAACAAGCTGGCCAAGGAACACCAGGCGATCCTGGAATACGCTTCCGAAGCGGCCTCCGCTGACATGGCCTGGAAGGCGATGGAGCGTTAC
>CALJQI010000183.1 GCA_937980285.1 uncultured Gammaproteobacteria bacterium
AGCCGCTTTCTTGGCAGCCGCCTTCTTCGGCGCCGGCGCTTCTTCGGCCTTGTCCGCAACCTCGGCTACTTCCGCTGCGGCCGCTTCGGCTTCGGCCGGCTCAGCTTCGTCGGTTTTCGCATCGGCTTGCTCGGCTGGAGCCGCTTCGTCGGTTTTCGCCTCGGCTTGCTCGGCTGGGGCCGCTTCGTCGGCTTCTGCCTCGGCAGCTTCGGCTGGCTCTGCTTCATCGCTCGCCGGGGCTTCGGCAACAGACTGCGCTTCGGCGTCGTCGGCCGCAGCGGCAGGGGCGGCTTTCTTCGCCGTCACCTTGACCGCATCTTTGGCAACGGGCGCATCGGCCTCGACTTCGATCAACTCTTCGTCTCCGTCGACACCGCCTACGATGCTTTGCTTGCCTTCGACGATGGCATCGGCCACCAGGCGCGCATACAGCTTGATAGCGCGCATCGAGTCATCGTTGCCGGGAACGATGTAGTCGACGTTATCGGGCGAATTGTTGGTATCGACGATCCCGACCACCGGTATTCCGAGCTTGGACGCTTCCTGGACCGCGATCTTTTCGTAGCCGACGTCGATGACGAACAACACGTCGGGCAAACCGCCCATCTCCTTGATACCGCCCAGCGTCTTCTCGAGCTTGTCCTGCTCGCGCGAAAGATTAAGAATTTCCTTCTTGTTGATCTTTTCGTAGCTATTGCTGGCCGCCATCTCTTCGAGTTCCTTGAGACGCTTGATCGACGCACGCACGGTGCGGAAGTTTGTCAGCATGCCGCCTAACCAGCGGTGATTGACAAACGGCATGCCGCAACGCTGCGCTTCTTCCTTGACCGCGTCACTGGCGGCACGCTTGGTGCCGACAAACATGATCTTGCCCTTCTTGGAGGCGACCTTACCGAGGTAATTGACCGCATCCTTGCACAGGGGCATGGTTTGCTCGAGATTGATGATGTGGATCTTGTTGCGCTCGCCAAAGATGAAGGGCGCCATTTTGGGATTCCAGAAACGGGTTTGGTGACCGAAATGCACGCCCGCTTCCAACATTTCACGCATGGTGACGTTAGACATTAGTTTCTCCAGATGTCTGTTGGATAACCTTGTTACCTGGTTATCCCGGGTTAAGCCTCCACATACCCGACGTTCACGACCTGCTGTCTCTGGTAAAACGCAGGCACCCATGAACGCGTTGCGGCATGTGTGTGTCGTTATGAAACACCGAAAACAGCGGTGTTTCGATTAATTGTGCCCGGCAGTTGCCGTGGGCGCGCGCTTTATACCATAATCGCGTATCCTCAACAACCAGTCGGCTGTTTTTTTTATGGGCGTTACGATCAAATCCGTGGAAGAAATTGAAAAAATGCGCGTTGCCGGGCGGCTCGCCGCCGATGTGCTGCGCATGATCGAAGCCCACGTCGAACCGGGTGTGACAACCCAGCAGCTGAACGACATCTGCCACGACTTCATGGTCAACCAGCAAGCGGTGGTGCCCGCGCCGCTGAACTATCGCGGCTTTCCGCGCTCGATATGCACCTCGGTCAACCATGTCGTCTGCCACGGCATTCCGGCCGAGAAAAAACTCAAGAACGGCGATATTATCAACATCGACATTACCGTAATCAAGGACGGTTACCATGGCGATACCAGTCGCATGTTCCTGGTCGGCAAACCCAGCATCCAGGGTCAGCGTATTTCGCAAATCGCCTATGACTGCATGAAACTCGGTATCGAAATGATCAGGCCCGGGATTCGCCTCGGCGATATCGGCCATGCGATTCAGCAATATGCCGAAAAGAACAACTGCAGCGTGGTGCGGGAATACTGCGGTCACGGCATCGGCAAGGTTTTTCACGAGGACCCGCAGGTTTTGCATTACGGCAAACCGGATACCGGGCTGATGCTCGAACCCGGCATGACCTTTACCGTCGAACCGATGATCAACCTCGGCCGGCGGCATGTCAAACTGCTGCCCGACGAGTGGACCGTGGTCACCAAGGACCACAGCCTGTCGGCGCAATGGGAGCACACCAACCTGGTCACCGAAAGCGGCGTCGAAGTACTGACGCTGCATCCCGATTTCGGATTCTGATTTTTCGTGACTGAAGCAATCGAATCATTTCTGCGGCAGGCGGAATCGACGCAACCGCTGAAGGCCGCGACCATCGCCGCCGGTCTCAGGCAGGCGCGCGAAAGAATAATCCAGGAATTCGACCAGGGCGTAGCCGCGGAAGAATTGATCCTCGACATGTCGAACCTGATCGACCGCGTGCTGGAATTCTGTTTTCTGCATTTCATCGGCGATCGCAGCCAGTGCAATTGCTGCCTGGTCGCGGTCGGCGGCTACGGGCGCGCGGAGCTGTTACCGGGATCCGATATCGACCTGATGGTTTTACTGGAGAAGAAAGCCAACCAGGCGCAGCAGCAGCAAATCTCGGCGTTTCTGACCTTTCTGTGGGATATCGGTCTCGAAGTCGGTCACAGCGTGCGCACGGTGCGGGATTGCCTTCGCCAGGGCAAGGCCGACGTCACCGTAATGACCAACATGATCGAATCGCGCCTTATCTATGGCAGCGCCAAACTCTACGAAAAGTACCAACAGGCGATCGGACCCAGCAAACTGTGGTCGTCGCGCAAGTTCTTCGAGGCAAAGCTCGAGGAGCAGCAGGAACGGCATCTGCGCTTCAACGATACCGCCTACAATCTCGAACCGAATATCAAGGAAGGCCCAGGCGGACTGCGCGACATCCAGATCATCGGCTGGGTTGCGAAGCGGCATTTCGGCGACAAATCGTTCAAGGAACTGGTACAGCACGGTTTTCTCACCGAAGCGGAATATGAAATTCTCGATGCCGGGCAACGCCACCTGTGGCGGGTACGTTTCGCGCTGCATCGCCTCGCCGGTCGACGCGAGGACCGCTTACTATTCGATTATCAAAAGAAAATAGCCGAAAGCTTTGGTTTCGTCTCCGCTGAAAGAAACCTCGCCATCGAGCAGTTCATGCAGCAGTACTACCGCACCATCATGGAACTCGAGCGCCTTAGCGAAATGCTGCTGCAGATGTTCAGGGAAGAAATCCTGCTAACCGCCTCGCAGAGAAAAATCAAACCGCTGAACGATCGCTTCAACCTGCGCAACAATTATCTCGAGGTGACGCATGCCGACGTGTTCAAGCAGCATCCGGCGGCACTGGTGGAACTGTTCTTGCTGATTTCGCTGAACGACCACTGCGCCGGCGTTACCGCATCGACGATTCGCCTGGTGCGCGAGCATCTCTACCTGGTGGACGACGATTTTCGTAACGACGATACCGTCAACCACCTGTTCATGCAATTGATGAGCGCCCCCAGCGGGCAAACCCACCAGATGCGGCGGATGAACTCCTATGGCTTCCTGGCCGCCTATATTCCGGCATTCGCCGCGATAACCGGGCGCATGCAATACGACCTGTTCCATGCCTACACGGTCGACCAGCATACGATCTTCGTGATTAGGAACCTGCGACGTTTCGCGCTCGAGATACACGAGCACGAATTCCCGTTTTGCAACCTGGTCTACAGCAAGCTGGAGAATCCCTGCCTGCTCTACCTGGCGGCGCTGTTTCACGACATCGCCAAGGGCCGTGACGGCGACCACTCGGCACTGGGCGCCGAGGATGCGACCCGTTTCTGTGTACAGCACAAGCTCAATCGCAAGGAGACGCGGATCGTATCGCAGCTGGTGCGCGATCACCTGTTGATGTCGGTAACGGCGCAACGCAAGGATATCAGCGACCCCGACGTGGTGCGTGAGTTCGCGCAACAGGTCGGCAGCATGAACATGCTGAATTACCTCTACCTGCTGACCGTCGCCGACATCCGCAGCACCAATCCCAAGTTGTGGAACAACTGGAAAGACGCCTTGTTGAAGCAGTTGTACAACGCGACCAAGACGGTTATCCGCCGCGGTATCGACCAGACCCCGGACATCGACGAAATCATCCAGGAAAACCGCGACGCCGCGTTCGAGGAGATGGCCGACCTGCCGTATAGCGCCGAGCAGATAAACTCGGTCTGCGATCGCGTGCCCGGCGATTATTTCCTGCGCCACCATCCGCTCGAGATCAAATGGCACGTCAACGCGATCCTGGGCCACCCGCAGGAAAAGAGGCTGGTTAGCATCCGCCAGTCGGCGCACACCAACAACACCAAGGTTTTTGTCTATGGCGACGAGGTCGAGCACGCCTTTTCGCAGGTGACCGGCACGCTGGGATCGCTTGGATTGAGCATCCTCAACGCCGAGATTTTCACCACCGATGACAAGAAGATCATGGATACTTTCATTATCCAGGATCACAACGGCCAGGCGGTTACCGACGCCGCCACTATCGGGGAAATCGAAAATCGCCTGTTGAAGGCACTGAAATCGGACTCGATTTACGAGGGTCAGAGCAATGTCCGTAAATCGCGCCAGCTAAAGGCATTCGACCATCCGACCAGGGTACGCTTCGAGCAGGACTACCTGAACGGGCGCACGGTAATGGAAATCAGCGCGCTCGACATGCCGGGGCTTTTGTCGGTCATCGCCAACGTCATTGCCGAAATGGATATCGATATCACGCATGCGAAGATATCCACCCTGGGTGAAAAAATCGACGATATCTTCTACCTGACCACGCCCGCGGGCACCGCCATTACCGACCAGTCAATCCTCGATAGCCTGGAAAAAAACCTGGTCGCGTCGCTGGAAGCCAGGAAGGCGGCCTAGCCAGCGCATGCCTTCCTACCTGGGCACTCCCATCGATCAGGCGCAGGATGGGGAAAACAACGCGATCGAATTCGATACCGCTTACCCGGTAGGCGTCAACCTGCCGGCGGCGCTGGACGAAATCAAACAATTGCATGGCGCGGATATCTGCCTGCTGCCCATGTCCGGCACTTCCTGCGGCGGCGGAATATTCCAGGCTGGAAATCGATCCCGCGGAGCTGTCGTCGGCCTGCGCTTCGAGCCGCCGGCGAATCCTCGCGTTAGTCTCGCCGACCTGCCGCGGCTGGCGCATCTGCAGCTCGACGAAATCGTCATCGACGCGGACAGGCAGCAGGTTTTCGCCGGCGCCGCGATTACCCTCGACCAGCTGAACCAGGCGCTGGCGCATCGGCTGGGACACAATTTCAAGGTGCCCGGGGCAGACCTGACCAGCTACATGTACGCCGCCGTCGGCGCGACTTTCATGACCGGCGGCATGGGGCCCCAGCGCAGGTACTTCAGCGATAGCGTCATCGAGGCCGCAATCCACGACGGTAATGAAATCAGGGAAATCAGCGGTGACCAACTGCAGGGTTATGCCGGCACCTACGGATGGAGCGGCATCGTCAGCGCGGTGCGCTGTGATTACTATCGATTCCCGGACAATGAAATCGCGTTTGCGCTACCGATCGGCAACACCCCGGACGCGCTAGCCAGACTGCTCGACCACCTGTCCGCTTACACCTTCCTCGATCTGGATAAAAACGGCGTTCGTTCCGAGGCCAGCCAGTATGACCTGATTCTAGGGCTGGAGCACGTCAGCGGCGGCTCGATGCAGCCCTTGCTGCGTGACGACTGCAGCAACCCGATGGCGTCCAGGGCTCGCCAGCTGCGTCAGAAATGCAGCGCCGCCGGCGCCGATGGCCTGATTTTCATCAACGGCTTCAGCGATCGTTCGATTGACGAATTCCTCATCGACCTGGCCGACGACAGCCAGCAGGACGAGTTATCCATTGCCGGCATCGATCTCGAACACGCGCAAGTCTTTAGCGATGCGGAGCAGATGCGCGCCCTGCGTGAAGCCATACCCTACGAAGCGCGCATGCAGTCTCCCGCCGGCAAACTGGTTTACAAAAACCACAGCGACGCGAATATTCGCGTCGCCGCGGATGATGTCGCCGCCTGCGTGCGCCAGATATGGCAAATCAATTGCGACTATGTCGCCGCGGTGGAATCTCACTTCGACGCCAGCCCGGGAGTCGACGGTCAAATCCTGGTTTATGGCCACCTCAATCCCTACGGCATCGATCCGCATAACCGGGTTACGCTCGGCAGCGATGACGAGACGGCATTCCGGCGCAGCCGTGATTTCCTGGTAGCCGAGCGCGCGCGTTACTACCGGGCGCTGGCGCAGTTATGCCGCGACAGCGATGCGGTCTTCGTCGGCGGCGAGAAAACAGCCGATTCGGAGATCGCTATTTTTCGCGCACTCGACGGGCCGCAAAATTCGCCGGAGGCGCTCTACCGGCGCTTTCAACGACAGCGGCAAACCGTCGGCGCAGCATCGCCGATGTTCAACTGGCGCGCGCTGGCGCCCTATATTTGAGCGCATCCGCCCGCGCCTATCGATAGCGGGAATTGTGACCAGTCGCGTCAGGAATCGAACTCGAGCAGCCGGGCGATCGCGGGTAAGGCGGTGGCGGGAACCATGCCCAGCGCCTTCAATTCTTCGACCACCGGGACCGGCAGCGGCTGACCCTCCGTTTTCTGATTCAACACGCCGCCGATTATGACCGGCAGGGAAATATCGGCCTCGCGCAGCAATCGCTTCAACTGTTGCGCGTATTCCAGCGCCATGCCGTTATGGGTGCTGAGCAATATGGCATCGACCGGCTGCCGCGCCAGCGCCGCGATCAGGTCGGCGGGGTCCTGTTCCGCGCCCAGGTAGATCACCCTGGCGTCGGTTTCTCCCAGTAGCTGCGCCAGCGCACCGGCCGCGTGCTGGTGCACATCGCTGGAGGCAATGACGAAACATTTGCCGGCGACGCGGTCGCGCAGGCCGGCATCGGCGAACATCGGTCGATGCGCGGCGACCACGTCCTGCGACATCGTATAGATATCGGTTTCGATCGAATCGGCTGTATCGAGCCCGGCGGCGAACAGCTGTTCGAAGCGCTGCGGCCCCATCTTCTTCAGCACCAGCAGCATTTGCAGCGGATTGGCGGTATCGACGCCGAGATCGCGCAAGCCGTCGAGCGCCTGCCGATATATGTCACCGCCCTGGCGGCAAACCGTGTCGGCAAAAGTCTGGGCGGCCGAAAAATCCACATGCGGGTAGAGCCTGCGCGCGCTGGCCTCGACGCGGCGGCCGAACAATTGCGCTTCGATGATTTCGTCGGCAGAGGGAATTCGTATCGCCTCGGTAACCGGCAACGGCAGTACCGCGTGACCGCTGGGGGCATGCAGCTGTATCAGTATGTCCCACAACAGGTACTCGGCCGTCAGGGCCCGGTTTTTTTCGAAGGCCTGGCCGAAGGAAATCGTATCGCCGTATATCATAGAGCCGACATGCTGTCGCCGATGTATCCGCTGCAGCGCCAGCACCCAGCCCGCGCGCTTGATCGGATCCGAGGTCAGGCCGCCGATACAGTGGCTCAGGCGCGCGCCGATCAGTTCCTCGACAATATAACGCTCCAGCATGGCCCAGGCGGCGACCGTGGCGCAGTGACGAAACAGCGCGCCATAACCATCCTCCAGGTAGGAATGCAGCATCGCGCCTCGATCCCGAAACTCGGATAACAGCACCATCGCCTGGTAAGTCTGCACCGCGGTTGTCTCGGCATCGGTCCAGCCCGGAGCCTCGAAGGTGAAATACTGCGAAAGATTACCGATCGTGGTGCAGCCGATGCGCAGCGCCTGCAGCGTATTGGCCACCGATGCCGGTTGACCGATCATGAAATCGCCCAGATGCGGCTGTATCGGCGCCGTTTGCGCCAACGCGTCCCAGTCATTGCGCTGCGCCAGCATGGGCCCGGTTTCGGCGGCGACACGGTCACGGCGCTCGGGCGGCAGGCCCATGCGACGATCGATGGCGAAGCCGGCACGATCGAGCACAAAGCCCTCGTCAGCCAGGACCCGGTTCATTTTCGCCAGCGCGGCGGCGGTGCTGGCGATATCGTTCATGCCGACGTGCGCGTGGTACATGATCTGGCCGTCCTGCATCGCCTGGCGCTTGTACTCGAGTTCGGATTCGACGCCGAACTTTTGCATAAAAGCGGTTTGACCGATGTCGACCTGGCGCGCCAGGTCTATCGCGTCGCTACGCAATCGATTGAAATCTGGCAGTCTTGCCCGCGCCAGCTCTGATAAGGAGTCGATGCCCTGGTCCATGGCGTCAAATGACGAACAGCTCGCCCAGCCCCGGGTCGAAAATAATCTCGGCCGGCACGCGCGCATCGGAGCAGCCGATAATGATAGCGAAGGGTACCTGTCGCGGCACCAGCCGGTGGCGCCGCCTGGCTTCCGTCTGCAGACCGTGATCCTGAACCTCGGCGACAAAGCGTCGATTGCCTTCGATCAGGGCGTCCAGCGCCTGGCGTGCATTCTTCATTGGTTATTACTCCTGCGACCTGCCGGTATTTACAGTGTCAGCTTTCCGTATTATCGGACCAGACGGCAAACTCGTTGCCGCTGGGTTCGAGAAAATGAAAACGACGACCGCCTGGAAAAGCGAAAATCTGCTTTTCTATACGCCCACCGGCGCTTTCGACTTTTGCCAGCGTGGCCTCCAGGTCGTCGCTGTAAAAAACCAGTAATGCGCCGCCGTTACGGGTGCTCGAGAAAAGCTCCGACCGATAAAAGCCGCCATCCAGCCCCTGCTTCGAGAAGGCGCAATAGTCGGGCCCGAATTGTTCGAATTCCCAGCCGAAAACCTCGCCGAAAAATGTCTGCGTCGCTTCCATGTCGACGGCCGGGAATTCGACATAATCCAGTTTTTCATGTTCGCTCATGCCGGTTCTCCGGGTTCGGGTTTTATCCACACCGCGGTGTCGTGGAAAATCGCGCCGCCGTTGGGTTTTCCCGCTGCCGCCGAAACCAGCGCATTGACGCCCAGGCCCTCGACGAAAGCGCCGTTGGGCCAGATACTTTCGATGACCACCACGCCGGTTTGCATGCCATCGAACAGGCGGGCGTGCAAAACGATGCTGGCGAGCCGGTTACCGATCCGGACCAGCGCACCGTCTGCAATACCCAGCGCGCTTGCGTCGTCAGCCCGGATCAGTAGCGTGGGCCGTTCTTCGGCGCGCTGCGAGCTTCGGGTTTCGGTGAAACTGGTGTTCAGGAACTGGCGCGCCGGCGCCGCCACCAGGCGGAACGGGTGATCATCGTCGGCCGCATTAGCAACCGCCATATGGTCCGGCAGGACGGGCATTTCATCGGCATCTGCGCCTACCCTGCTCCAGTCGGGTCTGAAATGGAATCGTCGATCAGGGGTTTCGAAGCCATCGAGAAAATTATCGGCTTCAAAACCGCGCGCGCAATCCACCCAGTGATCGCGATACAGGGTATCCTCGGCGGGCAGCCCGCTGCGCCTGAGGCTCTGGTCGATCAATTCACGCGCCTGCATTTCAAATCCGGCATGAGTAAAGCCGAGCCTGCGGGCGATTTGCCCCAATACCCAGTGATTGCTGCGGCATTCGGCGTATGGATTCACCA
>CALJQI010000184.1 GCA_937980285.1 uncultured Gammaproteobacteria bacterium
CATTTGATAGTCGGAGCTATCCTTGATATCGGCCCAGGTATCGGCAATCACCGTAATTCGCAGCTTGTCCGAGCCGGAAGGCGCAATCAACCCGCCGCTTTGCACGGGTTCCGCCTCGATTGCGGCAACCTCTTCGGCGACCGGCTCAACGCTCTCCGCCGGCTGCATGGCGGCGGATTCGGTCGCCGCGACAGGATCGACGTCGGCAGGTTCGGCGGCGGCAGGTTCTTCGCTAACAGATTCGCCACCTGCGGTTTCGCCAGCGGCCGTTTCGATCTGAGCCTGTGACTCCACCGGCGCCGGCTGAATAGCTTCCTCGACGGGTTCATTAGCTTCTATGGTCTCGGAGACCTCGGCGATGACTTCCGAGCTGGCCTCGATTTCGCTAGCGCCTGCTTCCACGGCCGCCAGCTCGCCTTGCTGAGCGCTCGAGCTCTGTGCGTCGAGCGATATCGTCGGTTCGTCGCTTTGTTCCTTGTTCCACCACCAGGCCGCCAGCAGGACAGCGAGCGCCACAACGACCAGGTAGGTCGTCCACCTGATGCGCGCATCGGCAATCGACAATTCAGGGATGGTATTGCTGGTAGAGGATATCGGCGGATCTTCCTCCGAGTAGTAATCGACATACTGCTGGATCATCTCGTCTTCGTCTAGCGACACGATACGGGCATAGGCGCGCAAATAGCCCTTGACGAATATCGGCGCGGTGATTTCCTCGAAATCGTTTTCCTCGATGGCTTCGAGAATCCTTTCGCTCAGGTGCATGCGTGCGGCGACGTCGTCCAGCGACAACCCCTTTTGAATACGCGCCGCCTGCAGACGTTCGCCCGGCCCGATTCCGCTTGGCCGGGATTCATTCAACGCTTTTTCGTCTACCGCCGCCATATTATTGAATCTTCAACCAGTCTTTGTATTCCTGCGACTCTGGAAACTCTTCCTCCAGGCGCTGCGCCAGCTCGGCAACATCGCTGCCGCTATCCAGTTCAAGCGTGTTACGGATCGACAGCCACAGGCTCCTGGCGCTGGCCTCGGCCGACAGATGGTAACGATCCAGGTAAAGCCTGGCGCTCTCGTGCTCGCCTTCGCTGAACTTCAATTCGCCCATGGTCAACAGTGCGGCGGAGAAATCGGGCTTAGCCGCCAGCGCCTTGCGCAGGTAATCATGGGCCTTGTCTCGCTGGTCGGCCTTGAGCAGGCAGATCGCCGCGTTGGTGTAGGCAAACTCGGGCGTGCTATACAGCGGATTGTCGACCGCGCGCACAAAGTATTTTTCCGACTCGAGTTCGCGGCCGTTACGGCAAAGGAAGGCGCCGTAATTATTGTTCGCCTGCGAATTTTTAGTGTCGAGTTCGGTCGCCCTCTTGTAATGGTACTCGGCTTTTTCGGCCTGCAGCAGCCGGTCCTGCAGGATCGCGTAAGCGTTGTGGGCCGAGGCGGAATTCGGGTCCTGGCGTAACGCCTTGGAAAGTTTTTCGCTGGCGAGTTCGAGCTTGTTCTGCTGCAAGTAGCCGATACCAAGCTGCACGTTGACCGCGCTGGCTTTTTCGTTCTTTCCCTTTCCAGGGTCGACCGTAACACAGCCCTGTAACAAACCTAGCAGCAAAATCAGTAGCGCGAGTTTTTCAGTGCGCAAGCGGCACCCCCTTGATTTCATTGAGGCTCAACTGGTACTTCGAACTACGGCGGCTGCGATCCTGAAATGCGCCAACCAGCTGTCCGCAAGCCGCGTCGATATCGTCACCACGCGCGCGGCGGGTCACGGTAACGATACCCTTGCTCGAGGTGTAATCACGAAAACGATCGATCGCGGCCTGATCCGAACAACGATAGATCGCGTGCGGGTAAGGATTAAAGGGGATCAGATTCAGCTTGCAGGGCATGTCGCCGATCAGCCTGACCAGTTGATGCGCGTGCTCCAGGCTGTCGTTGACACCGTCGAGCATTACGTACTCGAAGGTTATCTTGCGGCTCCTGTAACCATCGATATAGCTATGACAGGCCTGCATTAGTTCAGCGATCGGGTACTTGCGGTTGATCGGCACCAGCTGGTTGCGCAGCCGATCGTTGGGCGCATGCAACGACACCGCGAGCGCGACGTCGGTTACCTGCTCCAGCCTGTGCATCGCCGGCACGACGCCAGCGGTGCTGATGGTAACCCGGCGCTTGCTGAGGGCATAGCCGAAGTCGTCGCACATCATATCAACCGCGGCGATGACGGCGTCGAAATTAAGCAATGGCTCGCCCATGCCCATCATCACCACGTTGGTAACGCCCTGCGGATAACCTTCGGCCAGCAGGCTGTGATGGGCAAAATGCAGCTGGGCGATGATTTCAGCAGTCGTCAGATTGCGATTGAAACCCTGCTTGGCTGTCGAGCAGAAGCTGCAGTTCAGCGTGCAACCCAGCTGCGATGAAACGCACAGGGTCATGCGCGACTTTTCCGGGATCAACACGCACTCGATGGCATTGTCGCTGTCGTCGACGCCGAGCAGCCACTTACGTGTGCCGTCGGCGGATTCTTGCCGGGTCAGGATCCGCGGACGCTCGATGCAGCAATT
>CALJQI010000185.1 GCA_937980285.1 uncultured Gammaproteobacteria bacterium
CGGGGATGACGGTGGGGTTCGCGGGGATGACGGTGAGGTTCGCGGGGATGACGGTGGGGTTCGCGGGGATGAACTTGAAGATACCAATTATAGCGGTGATGAACAGCCAGGCGGCGGCGGGTAGCGGTACGGCCGAAGGTGCGAGACTGGCGCTGCCGGGCGCGCCGGGGGTGCCGAGGTCGCCGATGCCGTAAGTGAGGCTGGCGAGCGTCAGGCCGTAATTGGCCTCGATCATTGGTAAGTCGATGAGCTCGCGTGATTGACCGGGCGCGTCGAAGTCGCTGCCGTATTCCAGGCGCAGCAGTTCGAGCGGGCCGTCGTGAAGCAGGATTTCATCGCCCGAGTTGCTGAGGGTGAAATCGTCGTAGACGTAATCGGCGTTCAAGCCGCCATTGAGTGCGGCGTCCCCGTTTCGTGCCAATGTCAGAAAATGGCCCGGCAGGATCAGCAGATCGGTTTCGATCTTGTGGCTGTCGCCGCCGTCATCGCCGATGGTGATACTATTCAGGTTGATTTCTTCAGTGGTCGGATTATATAGCTCGAACCACTCGCCGCGGGTGTCGCTGACCGCGCCCGGGTTGACCATAATCTCGCTGATCAGCAGATCGGCAACCGTTACGGCAGCCGCATTAGTGGTTATTAATAATGATGTAAGTATGATTCCCAGTCGGGCAATTTCCTTTGCCATGATGACCTCCCTGTTTGGTCTTTAGCTGTTGATTTCCGTGCAATTAGTTGCATGACAAAACTTAACTGTAACGCCAGTATACGCATAGCGTGTATGGCTCAGGGATTTGTAGGAATTTTCCGATACTACTTGTCGACAGGAACGATATTATCTGTCGGAGATAACGACACGCTCGCGGTTTCGGCAGGCTGCCCGGAGCTTTCCGGAGGATCATCGAGCGAACTGTCTGGCGGGTTTTCCGGCGGGCTATCCGTCTCGAAGTCCTCTGGCGGGATGATCGGGCCCTCGTAGGGCACCAGCGCGGGCGGGATCTGATTCAGTTCGCCCTCCATCGCCTTGATCTGCAGATCGCGCATAAAGTTATATTTACGGAAGCTGAGCTTGCGCGCCAGTTCCGGGTCCTTGATGATATTTGCACGGATAAATATCATCAGGTTTCTTTTCTTCTTGGACGTATTACTGAATCGAAACAGCGCCCCGATAATGGGAATATCCCCCAGCCCCGGTACCTTCTGTTCGCTATCGATGGTGGCTTCGTCGATCAATCCACCCAGCACCAGCAAGGCGCCATCCTCGAGTTGCACCGTGGTTTTGATCGCTCGTTTGTTGGTTACGATATCGACCGCATTGGTCGCGGTACCTTCGACACTCGATACCTCCTGCTCGATTTCCATCGTAATGGCGTCGCCCTCGTTGATCTGAGGCTTGACCTTGAGGCTAATGCCGATGTCCTGGCGCTCGATGGTACGAAAAGGATTCTGCTGATCGGCACCTGCCGTGGTGGAGTCGCCGGTCACGAATGGTACGTTCTGGCCAACGACGATTTCCGCTTCCTGGTTATCCAGGGTTACCAGTGAAGGCGTCGACAACAGGTTGGTTTCGGAATCGCCGGCAATCGCGCTCACCAGCACGGCGATGCTGAGGCCGTCATCGTCGATCGAACCAAAGCCAAGCAAAGCACCGTCGGACAGGGATGGCGTATCGGTACCGACGAGCCCGGGTATCGTTACGCCGGTACCGGAGAACTGCGTCGAAAAGGCGCCATTGCCGTCATCCCGGCCCAGCCACTGCACGCCGAGTTCCCTCGACGTGTCGAGCGAGATTTCGGCGATGATGGCCTCGATGTGCACCTGCGCGCGCGGAATATCGAGCTGCTGGATGACGGCGCGCATCGAGGGAAAGATCGACGCCGGTGCGCTGATGACGAGTGCATTCGAGGCTTCGTCCGCTTGCACGTTGACCGATTCTGTCTTGCCGGTGCCACCTGTGGCACCGACGTTCTTGGCTTCGGCCTTGATCGCTTCCTGGCCGACGTTGCTCAAAATCGTCGCAATGTTCGTGGCGTCGGCATAGCGCAGGTAGACCACGTGGGTATTGCCGCTCGATTCCACCGGCGCATCGAGGTCAGCAATTATCGCCCGATACTTCATGCGCTCGGTACGCTCGCCGCTCAGCAGCACGCTATTGGTGCGTTCGTCGGCGGTAAATTTGACTCCGCCGCCGGCCGGCGCCTTTTGATCCGCCGAGGTCAGGCTCAGGCTCGACAGCAGGCGCACCACCTCGGCGGCGAACGCGTGCCTGAGCTTGATGATCTCGATATCGGAATCAACCTCCTGATCCATCTGCGCGATGATGCGATCGATCCGCAAAATATTGTCGGCGCGGTCCGAAATGATTAAAACGTTGGTCGTCGGATAGGCGGCGAGATGCCCCTGCTGCGCCACCAGCGGCCGCAGGATCGGCACCAGCTGCGCCGCGTTGATATGATTTATCTGTAGCACACGTGTGATCAGCTGGTCACCCGGGTTGCGGCTCGCCGAGCTGGACGGCGTCGCGCTCTGTTTCGCGGTTGCGTCGGGAATGATCTTGATCGCGTTCTCGGTCGGTACCGTGGCGAATCCATGCACCTGCAGGATCGACAGGAACACGTTATAGACTTCGTCGGCGTTCAGCGGCTTGGACGACACCACGTTGATCTTGCCCTTGACGCGCGGATCGATGATGAAATTCTTGCCGGTGATCTGCGAC
>CALJQI010000186.1 GCA_937980285.1 uncultured Gammaproteobacteria bacterium
GATAAACAGCAGCGCGCCATGGCTCTGGTTACGCCTGACCCGCGAAACTTCCATGTCGAGCCGCTTGGCGAGCTCGTTGCGATTCGGCAGGCCGGTCAGGGTATCGTAGTAAGCGAGATACTCGACGCGCTCCTCGGCCGCACGCAGGTGGCGGATATCGCGCGCGATGGTGGAGAAAAACTCGATATCGCCGCGGTTGTTGCGATGCGAAATCAACACCTGCGAGGTCAGCACCTTTTCGCCGTTGAGCGACAGAAAGGTGGTTTCATCGGTCCACATGCCTTCCCTGATCGCCTGCGGCATGCCTTCGCTGAGAATTTTCTGCCCATCCGCCGGCGAGTGAAAATCGGCCAGGCGGATACGGCTGATATCTTCGTTTTTGCCGATACCGAGCAGCTTGCGGCCCGACTGGTTGATATAGGTGACGAAACCGTCGAGATTGGCGATACAGATCAGGTCCGGTGTCGCTTCCAGGATCGCCGTCAGCCGCTGCTGGCGCTCACGCGCCAGTTTCTGATCGATGACCAGGCGCCATTCGCGCATCACCCGGCTCGCGGTACGCGGCAGCGACGCCATGGTTTCCTGGGTTTTGACTATATAATCGGCGGCGCCCGATTTCATCGCGTTGACGGCGACCTTTTCGTCGCTATAGCTGGTCATGACGATAGTAGGGCAGCCAGGACCGGGATTGAGCAGTTCGGTGCCATGACCGTCAGGCAGCTTGACGTCGGTGATGATCAGGTCGGGGCTGGACTGGCCGATCAGCGATTTCGCCTGCTCCAGCGTCGCCGTAATCACCAGGCGGCAGTGGGCATCGGTCTCGAAAGCCCGATTGATCAGGGCCGCATGACCCGGATCGTCCTCGACGAGTAAAATATTATATTCAGGCTGGTTGCGCATATTGCTACGCCTGCTTGTTATCCCAGTGTACATAGATGTAACCGCTTTATCGGCATGCCCCCCGTTAACCTAAGACAATGTTTTTGACCTCGGCGGCTTGCCGATCGCTAATATCCACTATTTCCGCGAGGGTATCCCGGTCCATATCCAGTTGTTCGAGCATGGCTGCCAGCCTGGGGTCCGATTCGATAGCCACCGTGGCGCCGGTTTCGGTTAGCAGGTTAGCCATCGCCAGCATCAGCGCCGCCTGTACGTTGTCCTGCGCCAACTGGTACTGGTGATGGCAACGCGCCAGCCCGGCAAGCTCGCGCGGCAAACCCCAGGCTTCGAGCAACAAGGCTCCGACCTCGGCATGATCGAAACCCAGCACTTCGCGCTCGGCCTGGTCGCGCAGCTGGTGCTTATCCTCAATTTGCCGCGCAATCACAGCGGCAAGCGCGGCATCCTGTTGATAGATAACGAGAATTCCCAGGTCGTGGAGCATCCCCGCGAGAAACAGGATTTCCGGATTGAAACCGCCCGCCGATCTCGCGAGCTGGCGCGCGGTGATGCCGCAACGCAGGCTATGCAACCAGAACTCGTCGATATCGACAGCCCTGTAATTCAACGCATTCATCGAACCGACAACCGAGGTAGCCAGCACCAGGTTGCGCAAATCCAGCTCGCCTATGATGCCGACCGCCGAGCCGACGGTTTCGATTTCCCGCGGGAAGCTGTAGTAGGAGCTGTTGGCAATGCGCAGCACGCGCGCGCTCAACGAAGGGTCGTAGGCGACGATTTCGGCAACCTGCTCGCGCGTATGATCCGGATCGTCGATCACCTGCTGCAGGCGGAGATATATCTCCGGCAGGCTGATTAACTGCAGTACGTTTTCGACCAGCGACTGCGCTGTGGTCATTCTGGCACCGTTATCCATGGCGGTTACCCGGTTTGTCACTTGTAACAGAGTATAGCCGGGATACGGAGAAAGGAGCGGCAGACGAACAATCCGCCGACAGCGGCAAGGCCTAGCGCCAGGGATTCTGGTTCCAGGCCAGCCAGTAAAAACCGAGATCCTGCATCAGGGCCTCGAATTTTGAAAAATCCATCGGTTTAACCACGTAACTATTGGCGTGGTACTCGTAGGATTGGGCGATATCCTTGTCCGCCGACGATGTCGTCAGGATTACGACCGGGGTCTTGCGGCAGCTGTCATCAGACTTTATACGGCGCAGCACTTCGAGACCGTCGACCTTGGGCAGGCGCAGGTCGAGCAGTATGCAATGCGGGGTGGGATACTTCTCCTCGTCGGTATACTCGCCTTCGCGGAACATGTAATCCAGCGCTTTCTGCCCGTCATCGACATGGTAAATGACATTCGACACCTTGTGCTGCTCGAAACTGCGTTTAACCATTTCGGCATGGGCGTCATTGTCTTCGACCAACAGCAAATTCAGCGGTTCGCCAACTGCGTCTGCATTCATAAATCTAGTTTCCTCTCTGGAGTGGTAGCGTAAAACAAAAGCAACATCCCTGTCCATCTCCCTGCGATTCGATCCAGATATTGCCGTCATGGATCTCGATGATTCTCTTAACCAGCGCGAGTCCGACCCCAGTTCCCGGCACCGAGTTATCCAGTCGATCGAAAAGGCCGAAAACCTTCTCCTGGAAACGCGGCTCGATACCCGGGCCGTTGTCGCAGACCCGGCACAGAACCCTGTCGACCTGCGGCTCGGCGACTATCTCGACGCGCGGCTCGCGGCCGTCGGCAGCAAACTTGATTCCGTTTTCGACCAGGTTCTTTATTACCTCACGTACTCGAGCCTGATCGGCATAAACGCTGGGCATGTCATCCGCAATTTCAACTGTCGCGCCACGTTCATCGATCAGGCCCTGCATCATTTGAACGACCTCGCGGCACAGCGCGCTTATCGGAAACTCCGTCGGCGGGCTGACCGCCCTGCCGACGCGCGACAGCTCCAGCAAATCTTCCAGCTGATGGCTCATGGTATCGATGGCGCCCGATATCTTGGCCATATCCCTGTCGACGTTTTCGCGGTCATCGGCGGCGATATCCTTTTGCAAAAGCCCGAGGAACCCGTTTACGGTCACTAGCGGCGATTTCAACTCATGGGAAACGGTATAGGTGAAACGCTCCAGCTCCATGTTCTTCTGTTCGAGCTGCTCGATAAACTCCTGTTTTTGCTCGTCATTTTGCTCGAGCTGATCAGCCATTCGATTAAAAGCGGTCGCCAGCTGACCGATTTCATCGGTTCTAATGACATCCTGCGAACGCTGTTTGAAATCGCCCTTACCGAGCCGCGTAATGACCACCTGCAGCTTTTCAAGCGGCCTCAACATACGGTCGAGACCGGCATATATCAACAGGTAGCTGACCAGCAGCGTCAGCAGCAAAATTCCGCCCGACAGGAACAGCGACTCGCGCAGTTCCCGCCAGCCGACCGTCTCGCTGGCGGCAATCGCCGCGCCAATGGCCTGGTTCAAATCGATGCCGGACTGCTCCGCCTTCGACAACGCGAAGTCAGCCTGTTTGCGGGCGTCAGTGAACTGGTCGACAACATCGAGCATGATCTGGTAATTCCGCAGGATGCTGCTGGCAACTTCCCCCCGGCTATTCCCGGTTTTATGATGAAACTCCAGTATCGCGCTCGATTGCCTGATGCGTTGCTTCAAACTCGAGATTTCGCCTGCGCTGCCAGCGGCCGGGCCGCCCTGTACCTCACGGATTTCGACAAACAAGCGCAGGTACTGCTGATGCAGGTTGTTGATCATTCGCAGCTCGGGCAGGTATTTTCGATTGAGGCGCTGCCAGTCCCCTGATTCGATGGCGCTACCGATATCGAGACTGACCGCTTGTTCGTAACGCAGGAACGCCTGGCTGATATCTGTTTCGAGGTTCTCCTGCTTCTCTTCTATGCGGATAAATTTCTGCCTTGCGACAATCAGCTCGCGGCCGCTTTGCTCGAGCCGGTCAAGCGATTCACCGATGGCCTTCACCAACTGCTGCTTGGCCGGCTGATCGATAACCCGGGCACCGTAATCCCCAAGACTCTGGCGAATCAGCACCACCGATCCATCGAGCTCGTCGACAGTGATCAAATCCGGCGTCAGCATGAAACGAAAGTAATTCTGCAGCAGCAGGGCTGATCTCGATTCGACGTCGCGCAGGGCGCGATTTTCGGGCACCACTTCCTCGAACAACTGCCGATCCGCCAGCGACAACACCAGCACGAAAGCGGCCAATCCGACGCCGCCGATCGAAAACAGAAGAACCAGCAGCTGTTGTCGCAGCTTCAGCCGCGACAGGATCACTTGTGCTTCGGATTAAATGCTTCCGGCCTCGGGTAACGGGAGGTAATGTCGAACCGGGTCAGGTCCATGTGGCTGCGGGTATATTCCTGCGATGCATCGCGCGCGGGATTGAAGTCCCAGCCCTGGTAGCGCCCGTGACGAAGCGCGGCGTGTACCGCGCGGCGGCGGTCCTGGTCGCGGATCACCGCCTGGCGCAGCGCCTCGCTGTCCCAGTGGGCCGAGGCCTGTTGGCGAAACTCCTCGAGTAGCGGGTGCTGCACCAGGTTTTCAAGCTCGTCGGGATCGTTTTCGAGATCGAACAACTGCTCGGGATCGGTACTGCAGGAAATGTACTTGTAGCGCCCTTGCCGGATCATCAGCATCGGCGCGGCTGTGCCCTCGGCGAGATACTCGCTGACGCAGGCGCCGGGATCGTTGGCACCGTCGCCGTCGCATAACGGGATCAGCGAACGCCCGTGTAGCGGATCGATTGGTTCGGGGCGGGCCTCGCCGGTGGATTCGGCGGCGATATCGACCAGCGTCGGCAACACGTCGACCTGCGCCACCGGGGCCGCCACGCGGCCCGGCGGGTAACGCCCGGGGCGGTGCAGAATCATCGGGATCCGATTCGACCATTCACGGAAACTCATCTTGTACCAGAGACCGAACTCGCCGAGCATGTCGCCGTGATCCGAGGTGAAAAGTATCGTCGTGTTATCGGCCATGCCGCATTCGTCCAGCGTCGCCCGCAGGCGCCCGAGCCAGGCGTCGATATAGCTGACATTGCCATAGTAAGCGCGCCGCGCGTCGATGATTTCCCGCTCGCTGACGTCAACCGCATCCAGCGCAATGACTTGCTCGAGGCGGGCATTGTGCGCATCCTGCTGCGCCGGGCGCGGCACCGAGGGCGGCGCTATATCGACATCTTCATACAGATCCCAGTACTGCTGGCGGGTCGCGTAGGGGTCATGCGGGTGGATGAAGCTCGCCACCAGGCACAACGGACGATCGTCCTCGGAGCGCGCATGATCGTAGATGACGCGCTGCGCCTGGGCGCCGACCTCGTCGTCATAGGCTAGCTGGTTGGTGATCGCGGCCACGCCGGCCTGCTTGATACTCGACATATTGTGGTACCAGAGGTCGATGCGCTCATGCGGGTTGCGCCAGTCGGGCACCCAGCCAAAGTCGGCCGGGTAAATATCGGTGGTGACCCGATCCTCGAATCCGTGCAGCTGGTCCGGGCCGACGAAATGCATTTTGCCGGAGAGACAGGTGCGGTAGCCCATCAAACGCAGGTAGTGCGCGAAGGTCGGCATGGTCGCGGGCATGTAGGCGGCGTTGTCATATCCGCCGCAGACCGAGATATTCTGGCCGGTCATAAAGGCATAGCGCGCCGGCGTGCACAACGGGCTCGAGCTGTAGGCGGCGTCGAACACCACGCCCTCGTCGGCGAGCCGGTCTATGTTCGGGCTCCTGACCGCGGGATTACGGTAACAACCAAGCGCCTTGGCGCTTAGCTGGTCGGCCATTACGATGAGAATGTTCTGCATGCGATTCGCCTGGTTGAGCTAGCTGTTTATAGCAGGTTTTTGCCGTCGAATACGACCAGTTCGAGGTCGCCGGTATCTATTTCGTCGATACAGCCGAGATTGACGCGGCAGCTCCCCGGAGCGCGCAGGGTTTCGTTATGCGTATAAATGCCGCAGTGCTTGCAGAAATAGTGTTTGGCGATCGCCGTGTCGAACTGGTAGAGACCAATGTCCTCCGGACTGGCTTCGATTTGCAGCCGCTCCAGCGGAATTACCTCGGTGCTCATCATCGCGCCCTTGCGGCGGCAGATCGAACAGTTGCAGCGCAGGCCCTGGGTTATTTCCTCGCCGTCGTAGGAAAACTTGATGGCGCCGCAGTGGCAGCTGCCCTCGTAATGTCGAGTCATGACTCCTCCTCGTTATATTTTTATCCCGCGCCAGGGGATTTATTAAGGAATCTCTGCAAAACTCGTCATTGCGATACCCTCAGGGCATAAAGGAGCGCAGCGACGAAGCAATCTTTAAGTATTTGAAATTCAAAATAAAGATTGCTTCGCTGCGCTCGCAATGACCCTGGATTTTGAGTTTTGCAGAGATTCCTAAACTGTCAGCATTTCAAAATCCCGGCGTATCGCCCCATCGGGCTCCCGGTGGCCGCTTACGCGGGAATAACCAATTAATCGCCCTTTCAATAATTCGTTGCTCCGGACCGGCAACTGCGCGAGGACCATCGCCCGGTTTTACACTGTCCCCTTTTTTACCGCGGTGAACAGAAAGCGGTTGACGCAAAAGAAATATGCATCTTGTTCGATTAGCCTGTCAATGCCCGCAAGCCACTCGTCCGATTCCGCCTGCGAGATCAAATCGCGTCGCCGCGCGACGGCGGCGTAGGTCTGCAGCATATTGGCGGAAAAGCTGTTTTCAGAGTAACTCGAGTTGAGGATCGGGATCGCCTCTACCTGCAATGCGCCGAAGCCGAGGTCCTGCAGCAGCGGCCGCAGCCGTTTCGGCAAGTTCGGATTGACCAGGGCCACATCCCAGGCGGCAAAAATCCGCTGCGTCAGGGCCTGGTCATGGCTATTCAGGATGGCCCCGCTCCAGTCAGTTTCGAGTACCGCGATACGCCCGCCCGGCTTCAACACGCGATGCAGCTGGGCCAATGCGCGCTCCAGGTTTTCGACGTATAACAGGGTCTGGGTGCAGCTTAACGCGTCGAAACTGGCGTCCTCGAAAGGCAGGTTTTCGATGTTGCCCTGCTGCAGCCCCACCTGCGGCATATCGGAACAACGTTGGTCGGCGCGCTCGAGCATGTCCTCGCTGAAATCGACCCCCTCGGCGCGGCCGCTTTCGCCGACCGCCAGGGCCATCTGTTCGAGTAGCAAACCGGTGCCGCATCCCGCATCGAGCACACTTTCGCCGCGCCTGAGCGCCATCGCGCCCAGGGTACGCAAGCGCTGGTTGACGATTTCCGGGGTCTGGTAACTGCGGTCGACCAGCGAGGCAGCTTTTTTATCGTATTT
>CALJQI010000187.1 GCA_937980285.1 uncultured Gammaproteobacteria bacterium
CCGCCTTGCTCATGCGAAACACCGAGCTCAGATTGGTATTGATGATTTCGTCCCATTGCTCGTCCTTCATCATCATTAACAGCGTGTCGCGGGTTATGCCGGCATTGTTGACCAGGATGTCGGGAGAACCGAATTCTTCTGCCAGCTGTTTCAGGCAGTCGGCAACCGATTCGGAGTCAGCGACATCAAGCACCATGCCCCTGCCCCGCACCTGGTTTTGCGAAAACGCGCTGGAGATATTATCGGCGCCGGCCTGGCTGGTCGCGGTGCCGATGACAGTTGCGTTTTGCGCGCCCAGCGCCAGCGCTATGGCCTGGCCGATTCCGCGGCTGGCGCCGGTGACGAGAGCGACTTGATCGGTGAGCATTTTATTCTTCTCCCATGGACTGTTGAGTATTGTCGAACGAAGCGGCGTCGTAAACCGCAAACGCCCGCAGCGATTTTTCGATACGCCGGGCAAGTCCGCTTAACACCCTGCCGGGTCCGCATTCGATCAGTGTCGAGATCCCGCGCCGATGCATGAATTCAACACTCGCGACCCATTTCACCGGCTGGTACAACTGTAGCTGCAGTCGTTCGCGGATTTCGTCGGTCGAGTCGGCAATCGACGCGCTTTGATTGTGTACGATCGGCACCTGCGGCATCGAGATGGAAACAGATTCGAGTTCCCCTGCCAGCTGCCTGGCCGCATCCGTCATCAGCGAACAATGCGACGGCACGCTAACCGGAAGTTGCAACGCGCGCTTGGCGCCGAGTGCTTTGGCCTGATCCATGGCGGCCTCGACGGCCGCGGTTTCACCGGCGATAACCACCTGACCCGGCGCGTTAAAATTGACCGCCTCGACCACGCCCGATTCGACTTGCGCGCAGGCTTTGACCACGTCTTCATCCGCAAGGCCGATGATCGCGGCCATCGAACCGCTGCCGGCGGCAACCGCGGACTGCATCAACTGCCCGCGCCTGGCCACCAGCCTGACGGCATCGCTCAACGACAGGCTGCCTGCACAGACCAGGGCCGTATACTCGCCGAGGCTATGCCCCGCCATCATCGCTGCCTGCGGCATGTCCCTGTTCGCGGCGGCAATACGCCAGCTGGCGACGCCCGCGCAGAGCATTGCAGGCTGCGTGGTTGCGGTCTGGTTGAGCTGCTCTTCCGGTCCTTCGCTGACCACGGCCCAGAGGTCGTAACCGAGATTGTCGGAGGCTTCGGAGAAAACTTCGATCACCGCCGATTGATGATCTTCCCAGCCGGTCATCATGCCGACAGACTGCGATCCCTGGCCAGGGAAAACGTAGGCGTAATTTGTCATGGTTTTAAAAGCGCTAAAGAAAAACAGGCGAATATTATCACAGGGTATCGAGGGGCGTTACTCACTCTATTGCTATACCCGGTAAATAATGGATAATGGCGCGCTTTAAACACTGAGCGACATAAATGCCAAAAGGCGATCACATTGAGATGCGCGGGGTGGTCAAGGATACCCTGCCGAACACCATGTTTCGTGTTGAACTGGAAAACGGACACGTGGTAACGGCGCACATCTCTGGAAAAATGCGCAAGCACTACATTCGGATTCTGACCGGGGATACGGTAACGGTGGAATTGACGCCCTACGACCTGACCAAGGGCAGAATTACGTTTCGCGAGCGCTAGACGGCTAGCCGACCGAAGCGCCTTCTTTCCGCTTTTGCGTCTTTACGACCTGGCAGTGCAGACTGCCCTTCTTGATATCGATTTTCACCCTGCCGCCATTGGTGAGTTCACCGAAAAGTAACTCGTCGGCAAGCACCTGCTTGATTTCATCCTGGATTACCCGCGCCATCGGACGCGCGCCCATTTTCGGATCGTAACCCTTTTCAGCCAGCCAGCGACGCGCCGCGTCGCTCACCGTCATGCTGACCTTTTTCGCTTCGAGCTGCGATTCGAGCTCGATCAGGAACTTGTCTACCACGTTCAGAATCACGTTGGTGTCCAGCGCCTTGAATTGAATGGTCGCGTCGAGCCGGTTTCGAAACTCGGGCGTAAAGACTTTCTTGATCGCTTCACCGGCATCCATCGTATGATCCTGCATCGTGAAACCCATCGACGCGCGGCTCATCAGTTCGGCGCCGGCATTGGTGGTCATGATCAGTATGGTGTTGCGAAAATCCGCTTTTCGGCCGTTGCTGTCGGTCAGGGTACCGTTATCCATGACCTGTAGCAGCAGGTTGAAGACATCGGGATGCGCCTTTTCGATTTCGTCCAGCAGCACCACCGAATAGGGATGCTTGTTGAGCTCTTCGGTCAGCAGGCCGCCCTGATCGTAGCCGACATATCCCGGGGGCGCGCCGATCAGCCTGGAAACGGTATGGCGCTCCATGTATTCGGACATGTCGAAACGGATCAGCTCGATTCCCATGATCTTGGCGATCTGTCGGCAAACCTCGGTTTTACCGACCCCGGTCGGTCCTGAAAACAGGAAGGATCCTACCGGCTTCGCCTCGCGCCCCAGGCCCGAGCGCGACATCTTGATCGCAGAATCCAGCGCCTTGATCGCCTCGTCCTGGCCGAACACCACCCGCGACAGGTTCTTGCCGAGATTTTTCAGCATGTCCAGGTCGGATGTGCTGACGGTATTCGACGGGATGCGCGCAATCTTGGCCACGATATTTTCGATGTCATGGATGCCGATAGTCTTCTTGCGCTGCTTCGGCGGTTGCAGGCGCCGCTGTGCCCCGGCCTCGTCGATGACGTCGATGGCCTTGTCTGGCAGGTGGCGATCGTTGATGTAACGCGAAGCCAGTTCGGTCGCCTTGCGCAGCGCCTGTAGCGTGTACTTGACGTTGTGATGTTCCTCGAAACGCGATTTCAGGCCCTTGAGGATCAGGTAGGTTTCCTCGGTGCTGGGCTCGGGGACATCGATCTTCTGGAAACGCCGCGCCAGCGCGCGGTCCTTTTCGAAGATACCGCGGAATTCGGTGTAAGTGGTCGAACCGATACACTTGATTTCGCCGCTGGCCAGCACCGGCTTGATCAGGTTGGAAGCGTCCATGACGCCGCCGGAGGCGGAGCCCGCGCCGATAATGGTGTGAATCTCGTCGATGAACAGGATCGAGCCGGGTTCGCGGGTTAGTTGCCCGATTACGGCCTTGAGGCGTTTTTCGAAATCGCCGCGGTACTTGGTGCCGGCCACCAGCGCACCCAGGTCGAGCGCGTAAACCGTGCTCTCGAGCAACACCTCGGGTACCTCTTCCTCGACGATCTTGCGCGCCAGGCCTTCCGCGATTGCGGTTTTACCGACGCCGGCCTCGCCCACCAGCAGCGGGTTGTTTTTACGACGGCGGCAGAGGGTCTGGATAATACGTTCGATTTCGTGATCGCGCCCGATGAGCGGATCGATCTTGCCGGAGTACGCCATTTCGTTCAGGTTGGTGGCGAATTTTTCCAGCGGGTTTGCATTTTCCTGATCGCCGGGCATTGCCTCGGCTTCATGAGTAAAGGATTCTTCCTCTGACTCGTCGCTGATGCGGGTGATGCCGTGCGACAGGTAGTTGGTGACGTCGAGGCGTTCGATGTTATGTTTGTTGAGCAGGTAAACCGCGTGCGAGTCCTGTTCGGAGAAAATGGCGACCAGCACGTTGGCGCCCGAGACTTCGCCGTTTCCCGACGACTGCACGTGGAACAGGGCGCGCTGCAGCACCCGCTGAAATCCAAGCGTCGGCTGCGTGTCGCGGTCTTCGTCCGCCATCAGCAGCGGCGTGTTCTGATCGACGAAAATCTCCAGTTCGGTCTTCAGCAGCTGCACGTCGGCGCCGCAGGCTTCGATCACCGCCATCGCTGCGTCGTTGTCGGTCAGCATCAGCAGTAAATGCTCAACGGTAATAAACTCATGACGTTTCTCATTGGCGTCATGAAAGGCTTTATTCAGCGATTGTTCCAGTTCTTTGTTCAGCATTGTTCCGACTTGAGGCTTATGGTCCTGAATCTAAATATAGACGATTTGACCTTTAATGTGATCTAAATGTTCAAACTAATCTAACGATATAGCTCGATTAATGTGGTTCAGCTTTCTTCCATATCGCAAAGCAGCGGGTGTTTGTTTTCGCGCGCGTAGCTGTTTACGGCGGTGACCTTGGTTTCGGCAATATCGCGCGTATAAATGCCGCAAACGCCTTTCCCGGTCTTGTGCACATTGAGCATGATTCGGGTGGCATTTTCCCGGTTATGGCCAAATATGGCTTCCAGCACGTGTACGACAAACTCCATCGGTGTATAGTCATCGTTCAGCAAGACGACCTTGTACAACGGCGGCTTCTTCAGTTTCGGCCTGGTGCGCTCCAGTAAAAGCGTGTCGTCGTCGTCGTTGTTGACTTGCTGATCGGACATGATTAGAGGCTTTTTCATAAACTAAAACTATAAGTTAATGCCGGGGTTGAAATAATTCAAGGCTTGGCTATCATTAATTTTGCGCCAGTTGGTGTGAAATAGGGTCAAACACCTCGGTTAAATGAACATTTAACATAGGTTTTTTCAATCGAAGCTTGCCTTTATTTCGAAACTTAACGACAGCAACGTAAGAGGATGAGTCATGCCCACGGGGACAGTCAAGTGGTTTAGTAATGTAAAGGGGTACGGATTTGTAAACACGGACGAAAACGAGGAACAGGATATTTTCGCTCATTTTTCAGCTATCGAAATGGACGGCTACAAGAAATTGACCTCCGGACAGAAAATCGAGTTCGAAATCGATGAGGGTCCCAAGGGGTTGCAGGCGCAAAATATTCGATCGATAAGCAGTTGACAAAGGATTTCTGACAGCAAACCTGGCCACGGGTTAACACACCCTAATCATTTCAATACTAAGTACTAGTTTTCTGCCGGTACCCCGAATGTACCGGCTGTTTTTATCCCTGCCGAAATTTTCTGTTGTATAATCCCGCGGTCAAGAATAATACGCGACCCCAGGGGACAACATGAGTTACCAGCACATCAAGATACCCGCCGAAGGCCAGGCGATTACCGCCAATGAAGACCTGAGCCTGAACGTTCCGGACAACCCGATCATTCCCTATATCGAAGGCGACGGTATCGGCGTCGATATCTCCCCGGTGATGATCAAGGTGGTCGACGCCGCGGTCGAGAAGGCATACCGGGGCGGCAAGAAAATCGCCTGGATGGAAATTTACGCGGGCGAAAAAGCAACTTCGATTTACGGAGAGGACGACTGGTTGCCGGAAGAGTCGCTGTCGGCAATGCAGGATTATATCGTTTCCATCAAGGGACCTTTGACGACCCCGGTCGGCGGCGGCATACGCTCGCTCAACGTGTCGATTCGCCAGCGCCTCGACCTCTACGCCTGCGTGCGCCCGGTTCGTTATTTCAACGGTATCGAGACGCCGCTGAAACGGCCCGAAGATACCAACATGACAATCTTTCGCGAAAATACCGAAGACATATACGCGGGCATCGAGTGGGAATCCGGAAGCCCCGAAGCGCAAAAAGTGATCAAGTTTCTGACCGAGGAAATGGATGTAACCAGCATACGTTTCCCCGGCACTTCCGGAATCGGGGTCAAACCCGTTTCTTCCGAAGGCACCCGCCGACTGGTTCGCAAGGCGCTGCAGTACGCGGTCGATAACGACAAGCCGTCGGTTGCCCTGGTGCACAAGGGCAACATCATGAAGTTTACCGAAGGCGCCTTCCGCAACTGGGGCTACGAACTGGCGAAAGA
>CALJQI010000188.1 GCA_937980285.1 uncultured Gammaproteobacteria bacterium
TGCGCGATGTCATGGCTTTTGCGATCGCGTTCGGATTTGTGGCGCAGGTTGACCTGGATATCGGACAGGTTGGCCGCCGCGCGCAGGTAGTACTGCCGCACCAGGCCATTGAAATTAATCGGCGCCGCGGTGCCAACATAGCCCTGGTAATCGGTGACCTCGGGGACGGTGGCGATCATATCGCTCAATTCGGCAATCACGCGCGCGTTCTGCTCGAGACTGCTGCCCTCGGGCATGTCGACAATGACCTGAATCTCCGACTTGTTGTCGAACGGCAGCATTTTCAGCACCACCAGCTTGAATCCGGCCAGGCTCAACGAAGCCGCGATCAGTAACAGGATGACCAGCAACAACAGCCAGCGATTGCGCCGCCCCTTGACGTCATCCAGCAACGGCGCGAACAGCCGGCTGAACAACGGGTACATGCGTTGGCTGCCGGCCTCGCCGTCGTGGCTATCATGCTGCTTGTGCGCCAGCAGTTTGAGACTCAGCCACGGGGTAACGATAAAGGCCACCGCCAGCGATATCAGCATGCCGATGCTGGCGTTGATCGGGATCGGGCTCATGTAGTGCCCCATCAGTCCGCTAACGAATGCCATCGGCAACAGCGCCGCCACCACCGCCAGCGTGGCCAGAATGGTTGGCCCGCCGACCTCGTCGACCGCAAGCGGTATCGCCTCCACCAGCTTGCGCTGGCCAAGCTGCATGTGGCGATGAATATTTTCCACCACCACGATGGCGTCATCGACCAGAATGCCGATCGAAAAAATCAATGCGAACAGCGAAACCCGGTTCAGCGTAAAACCCCAGGCCCAGGAGGCAAACAGGGTCAGCGCCAGCGTTACCACGATCGCGACGCCGACGATTACGGCCTCGCGTATGCCCAGGGAAACGACTACCAGCAGCACCACCACGGCGGTAGCGAAAACCAGCTTCTGGATCAGGGTCATCGCTTTTTCGTTGGCGGTAGCGCCGTAGTTGCGCGTCACCGTAACCTCTACACCTTCTGGAATGACGATTCCCTGTAGCTGATCGATGCGCTCGATAACCTGGTTGGCCACCTCGATCGCGTTGCTGCCGGGTTTCTTGGCAATGGCGAGGGTGACCGCCGGGAATCGTCCGTTCACTTCGATGCCCTTGTCCGCCGCCGCCGGCCCGGTTCCAAACCAGACCAGTTGATCGGCCTGCGAGGGGTCGGTTTCGATGGTCGCGACATCGCGCAGCAATACCGGCACGCCATCGGACAGGCCGACTACCAGTTCCCTAATTTCTTCGGCCTGGCTCAAAAACGTACCCGACTGCAGCGTGATCTGGTGGTTGTCGGAAACCAGGTTACCGGCGTTACGCGACTGGTTGGCCGCGATAATGCCCTGCCTGATCTGCTCCAGGTCGATTTTGAACCCGGCAAGCTTTACCGGATCGATCAGAATGCGTACCGCGCGCGGCGTGCCGCCGAGCGCATAAATGTCGCGCGTGCCGGCCACCCGCTTCAGCTCGGCTTCGAGCGAGTGCGCGACCTGCAGTAATTCCACCCCGGTCTGCTGCGGATCCTGGCTCCACAGGGTCAGGGCGACGATCGGCACATCGTCGATGCCGCGCGGCTTGATGATCGGCTGGCCGACACCCATGTTGCTCGGCAGCCAGTCGGCGTTGGAAAAGACCTTGTTATAAAGCCTGACGATAGCCTGCGAGCGATCCTCGCCGACCTCGAATTGAACGGTCAGGATGGCGACCCCGGGCTTCGATACCGAGTAAACGTGTTCGATGCCGGCGATTTCCGACAACACCTGCTCGGCCGGGGTGCTGACCACCTGCTCGACCTCGTAAGCGGTTGCGCCCGGAAACGGGATTAGCACGTTGGCGAAAGTGACATTGATTTGCGGCTCTTCTTCGCGCGGCGTTACCAGCACGGCAAAGATGCCGAGCAATAATCCGATCAGCGCCAGCAAGGGCGTAATTTCCGACTGCAAAAACGCCTTCGCCACCCGCCCGGACGGCCCCATCGAATTTTTCACTTGACGGCGTCCAGCTGGCGTTTGTGTTCGATTCCGGCGCGCACCGGATCGAGCGCGACGACCTCGTCTTCGTCGAGACCGGCGAGAATCTCCACCTGCTCTCCATAACGGTTTCCGGGACGCACCTGGCGCAACGCCAGTTTGCCGTCGGCAGCGATAACGTAAACGGCATTGACCTCCGAGCGAGACACCAGCGCCCGCTGCGGCAGTAACAGGCGCTCGGTGCTGCCGATGGCGATCGCAACCTTGACCAGCATCCCCGGGTAAAGCGCCGTATCCGTTTGCGGTAAATCGAGACGAACCGGAAAAGAATGGTTTTTCGGATTGGCAAACGGATGAATGGTGATCTTAGACACTTCAAGCACCTGCCCGTCTTCTAGCAAGATCACCTGCGCGCTGCGTCGCTGGCGCAATTCTCCGATCATCGACTGCGGCACCATGGCGGTAACCCGCAACTCTCCGAGCCCGTAGCCCGTCATTATCGGTTGCCCCGGATTGACCGCCTCGCCCGGTTCGACGTGTCGTTCCACGACGACGCCACTATAAGGCGCGCGCAAAACGGTATGGCCGAGCTGCTCGGTGGCCTGCGCCAGGTTGGCATCGGCCGCCGATTTGCGCGCCTGCGCTGCCTTCAGGTTAGCCCTTGCCTTGTCGAAATCTGCCTGCGAAATCAGTTTTTGCTTGCGCAAATCCTGGCTGCGCCTGTACTCGAGCTGCATGTCCTGCAGGCTGGCCTCGGCCTCGTTCAGCGCCGCTCGGGCCTTTTTCTGCTGGGCCTGGTAATCGCGATCGCGTATGCGCAGGATGATCTCGCCCTGTTCGACAAAATCGTCGACGTCGAAATTGACGCTTTCGACCTTACCCGCGACTTCGGCCGAAAGCGTCGCCTGCTGGCGCGCCTCGACAACGCCATCGACACGGTATTCGAGCGGCATCGAAATGCGCGCAGAGGTTACCGTTTCAAGGGTTTCGGCGGCAATAAGGCTCAGCGGCAGCAAGCCGGCAAGCAGGATCAGGTGTTTTTGCAACAGGCGCATATCCGACTCCTACCCGAGGGTAGTGAAAACATTGAAAGAATATTAGAGTTTTCTAATATTCTTTCAATATTACCAAGGAGGTAGTATTTTGCGTTCTGTCTAAATCTTCTTGATATCGGACAATAGATGCGCATTTTCCCGCTGCTGATTCTGGCGGCACTGATATTTACCGGGTCGACCGCCGCGCTGGCCGCCAACCAGCTGCTCGGCCACCCTTCTCCCTATCTCGCACTGCATGGAGAGGATCCAGTCGACTGGCGCCCCTGGCAGGATGAAGTGTTTGCTCGCGCAAAGGCCGACAATCGCCTTGTTTTCGTATCGATCGGCTACTTTTCCTGCCACTGGTGCCACGTCATGCAGCAGGAGAGTTACCGCGACCAGACCGTCGCCGAAATAATCAACCGCGGTTATGTCGCGGTCAAGGTCGACCGGGAACTCGATCCCGATCTCGATCAGCGCCTGATCAGTTTCGTCGAAAGAATTCGCGGCTCGGCCGGCTGGCCGCTGAACGTTTTCCTGACTCCGGACGGCTATCCGGTTACCGGTTTTACCTATTTGCCGCGCGAAAATTTCGTCGATGTGCTGCGGCAACTCGAACAGCAGTGGCGCGGCAAGCATAAAGAAATCTCAGCTGCGGCGCAGGAATTCTTCCTGACGCAGATGCAGGACATCGAAAACCAGTCTTTTACGGCGCCTGACATCCCGTCGGCAAAGCTGATCGAGGCCTTCGTTTCGCAGAGCATGCTGGCGGCGGACGAGATGCTTGGCGGTTTCGGCAATACCAGCAAGTTCCCCAACGTGCCGCAGCTGAATACCCTGCTCGATATCATCGACCGTAACCCGGATCTCGACCAGGACGTTACCGACTTTGTCCAC
>CALJQI010000189.1 GCA_937980285.1 uncultured Gammaproteobacteria bacterium
GATCCCGCCAGCAGCAGCGCGCCCTGGCGCATTTATAATATCGGCCGCGGAGAGCCGGTTGAACTGTTGCGTTATATCGAGCTAATGGAACAGGCGCTGGGCAAAACGACGAGCAAGCAACTGCTGCCGGCGCAGCCGGGCGACGTCGAAGAGACCTATGCCGATATCGCCGCGCTGACCGCGGACACTGGATATGCGCCGAAAACTTCGATCGAACAGGGTTTAGGGCATTTTGCGCGCTGGTATATGGACTATTACGCTAAAAAATAATTTATACTTGCACGAAATAGCCCGCAAAGGGCAGGCCGATCGAGGAGTTTTCAATCGTTGACCAAGCTCAACAAACCGCCTTGCTAGAAGTCAACGAGCTGGCGGTCGATTTCACGTTGCACCATAGCGCCGTGCCGGCACTAATGGATGTCTCGTTTAGCGTCGGGCCGGGCGAGACCGTTGCGCTGGTCGGCGAGTCGGGTTCCGGAAAGTCGGTGACCTCGCAGGCCATCATGGGTATTCTGCCGGCCAACGCACACATACGTTCGGGCGAGATTCTGTTCGACAATCCCGAAACCGGTCAGCGCGTCGATATTGCCAGGCTGGATCCCGAAAGCCAGCAAATGCGGCAGATTCGCGGCGGCAATATTTCGATCATATTCCAGGAACCGATGACTTCGCTGTCGCCGGTGCATACCATTGGCGACCAGGTCAGCGAGGCCCTGTTTCTGCACCGCGACGCCAGCCGTCAGGAAGGCCTGAAGCTGACCGAGGCCATGCTCGGGCACGTCGGATTCCCCGATCCGGCGAGGGCATTGCGCATGTATCCGTTCGAGCTCTCCGGTGGTTTGCGCCAGCGCGCGATGATCGCGATGGCGATGGTCACGCATCCTTCGCTGCTGATAGCCGACGAACCGACGACCGCGCTCGACGTCACCATCCAGGCGCGTATCCTGAAGCTGATTCGCGAACTGCAGGCCGAGCTCGGCATGGCCTTGCTGCTGATAACCCACGATCTCGGTGTGGTCTCGAACATGTCCGATCGAGTGGTGGTGATGTATCACGGCCGCGTGATGGAGGCCGGCCCGTTACAGCAGTTGTTCAGCAATCCGCAGCATGACTATCTCAAGGCCTTGATGCATGCGGTGCCGCGCTTTGATTTGCAACCCGGCGAAAGGCTGGTGCCGGTGCGGGAAATTCATTCCGAAATTGGCGCGCTGATCAAGCAGCAAGCGGCCGATCAGCTGCTCGACGCTAGCGCGCCGCATCTGCGGGTAAGCGAGGTCAGTAAAACCTACCACTTGCATCGCGGCAGCTGGCTCAACACCGAGTCCAGGGAGTTTCTGGCGGTCGATCGAGTGTCGCTGGAGGTCGAGCGCGGAGAATGCTTCGGGCTGGTCGGCGAGAGCGGCTGTGGTAAAACCACGCTGAGCAAGATTATCATGCGCGCGATCACGCCGGACCAGGGCGACATTATTTACCACGACGGCAACCGCGCGATCGACGTGCGTGCGCTGGATAATTCCGCACTGCTCGAATTCCGGCGCAAGATGCAGTTCATCTTCCAGGACCCGTTCAGCGCGCTCAATCCGCGGATGACGGTTTTCGACATCCTGCGCGAGCCGCTGGTGGTGCATGAACTGGGCGATCTCGATTACCAGCGAGAAATGACGACCGAGCTGATGCGGCTGGTGGGGCTAGATCCTCGCTTTTTGAACCGTTACCCGCACAGTTTTTCGGGAGGTCAGCGCCAGCGCATCGGTATCGCGCGAGCGCTCGCGTTGCAGCCCGATCTGATTATCTGCGACGAACCGGTATCGGCGCTGGATGTTTCGATCCAGGCACAGGTACTGAACCTGTTAAAGGATTTACAGCAGGAGCTGGGGCTGACCTTCATCTTCATATCGCACAACCTGGCGGTGATACACTACATCGCAAACCGCATCGCGGTGATGTGCGCCGGCCGTATTGTCGAACTCGCCTCGCGCGACAGGTTGTTCGAGAATCCGGTACACCCCTATACGCGTGCATTGCTGTCGGCGGTGCCGCATCCGGAACTGTCGCAACCGCTCAATTTCGAAGCCATTACCGAAGGCGCCGCTTCGGAGCCGAGCCTATGGCCGCTTCCGTTCACGCTCGATGGCGTCAGCCGAACCGAATTCATGGAGCTGGAGCCGGGGCATTTCGTTCGCGTCGCGGCCGGTTCGAAGCCCTCGGATCTGGCGGCATGAAACGGTTTTTGAAGATTTTTCTGCTGATGAACGGCCTCTCGTTCTGTATTAATGGCACTGCTATCGGGCAGTTTATTGAAACTCCGTCGCTGGCGGCGGCGGTGCAATCAGGACAGTTGCCCCCGGTGCAACAGCGGCTGCCCGAGACTCCAAGGCTGATCGAGCTGGCCGATGAGAAAACACCTGGTCATCATGGTGGCCAGCTGCGTGTTTTGATGGGCAAGCAAAAAGATATTCGGCAAATCGTTGTTTACGGCTATGCCCGGCTACTCGGTTATTCACCGGATCTGAAACTCGAGGCCGATATCCTGCAAAGCTACGAGGTCGTCGAAAACCGGATTTTTACGCTGCGCCTGCGCAAAGGGCACAGATGGTCGGACGGTCATCCGTTTACCGCCGAGGATTTTCGTTACTACTGGGAAGATGTCGCAACCAATCCGCAATTGTCGAAAGGCGGGCCCAACAAGCTGCTGATCGTCGACGGTGAGTTGCCGCGGGTCGAGTATCCGGACCCGTATACGGTGCGCTATAGCTGGTCGAAGCCGAACCCTTACTTCCTGCCGGCGCTCGCCGGTGCGCGCCCGTTATACATTTACAAGCCTGCGCATTACCTGCGACAGTTTCACGCCTCCTACCAGAGCGAGGAAGAGCTTCAGAAAATGCTCGAAGAATACGGCAAGCGCAACTGGATGGGCGTGCACGTCAGTCACGACCGCCCCTACAAGGCGACCAATCCCGAGCTGCCGAGCCTGCAGCCCTGGATCAACTCGACCTATCCGCCGTCGGAAAGATTCATCTTCAAGCGCAACCCGTTCTATCATCGGATCGATCAAAACGGCCGACAGTTGCCTTATATAGACTCGATCGCGGTCAATATCGCCTCCAGCAAGCTGGTGCCGGCGAAAACTGGCGCCGACGAGGCGGACCTGCAGGCGCGTTATCTGCGCATGGATAACTATACTTTCCTCAAGACCGCGTCCAAGCGCAGTAATTTCGACGTACGCCTGTGGCAAACCGCCAAGGGCGCGCACATGGCGCTGTACCCGAACCTGAACACCAACGACCCGGTTTACCGCGAACTGCTGCGTGACCTGCGCTTCCGACGGGCCTTGTCACTGGCGA
>CALJQI010000190.1 GCA_937980285.1 uncultured Gammaproteobacteria bacterium
CACATGTACGTGGATAACGCCTCGATGCAGCTGGTGCGGGCACCCAAGCAGTTCGATGTTATCGTCACCTCTAATATGTTCGGCGATATTCTGTCTGACACCGCGGCGATGCTGACCGGTTCTATCGGCATGTTGCCGTCGGCCTCGCTGGACGCCGAGGGCAAGGGCATGTACGAACCGATTCACGGTTCGGCGCCCGACATCGTCGGCAAGGGCCTGGCTAATCCGCTGGCGACGATATTGTCACTGGCGATGATGCTGCGCTATAGCCTGCGGCAGGCCGAGCTTGCCGGGCTGGTCGATACCGCGGTGGGCAACGTGCTCAACCAGGGATTTCGCACCGCCGATATCGCCGATGGCTCGCATAGCGTCAGCACCTCGGAAATGGGTGATGCCGTCGTTGCGGCGATGCGGGCGCTCGCTTGAACAGTTATTAAAGGAGATTTATCGATGAAAAGAGTTGGTTTTGTAGGCTGGCGCGGCATGGTTGGTTCGGTGCTGATGCAACGTATGCTCGAAGAGCGCGATTTCGACCGTATCGACGAGCCGGTATTTTTTACCACCTCGCAGGCGGGACAGGCCGGACCGGATATAGGTAAGGATATTCCGCCGCTGCAGGACGCGAGCGATTTCGAACAATTGAAATCGATGGATGCTATAGTCACCTGCCAGGGTGGCGATTACACCAAGCAGGTACATGCCGATCTGCGCGGCAGCGGCTGGCAGGGCTACTGGATCGATGCGGCATCGACACTGCGAATGGATGATGACAGCGTAATTATTCTCGATCCGGTCAATCGCGGCGTGATCGACAATGCGCTTGCCGAGGGCGGTAAGGATTTCATCGGCGGCAACTGTACGGTCAGCCTGATGATGATGGCGATGGGCGGGCTGTTCGAGCACGATCTTGTCGACTGGATGAGCGTGATGACTTACCAGGCCGCCTCGGGCGGCGGCGCCCGCCACATGCGCGAGCTGATCTCCGGCATGGGTAGCCTGTATCACAGTGTCGCCGAATTGCTCGACGATCCGGCTTCGGCCATTCTCGAGATCGATCGAATAGTAACCGCGCAGCTCAATTCTCAAGACTTTCCCTGCGAGCAGTTTGGCGTGCCGCTGGCCGGCAGCCTGATTCCGTGGATCGACGCGCAACTCGAAAACGGTCAGAGCCGGGAGGAGTGGAAGGCAGGTGTCGAGGCCAATAAGATACTGGGCCGCGGTGATGATCAAATCCCTATCGATGGGCTGTGCGTGCGAGTGGGCGCGATGCGATGCCATTCGCAGGCCCTGACCGTCAAGCTCAAGTCGGATGTGCCACTGGATGAAGTACACGAAATGCTTGCCGCCTCGAACGACTGGGTCAAGGTACTGGAGAACGATCGGCAACTCACCATGGAAGCACTGTCTCCGACCGCGGTTACCGGCAAGCTCGATATTCCCGTTGGCCGGCTGCGTAAGCTGAGCATGGGAGGCGAGTATCTGGCGGCTTTCACCGTTGGCGACCAGCTCCTCTGGGGAGCGGCCGAACCCCTGCGGCGCATGTTGAATATCCTGCACGAGAACTAGCCATGGAACATCGCGTCGCGATATCACACGCGAGCGGAATTGCGGCCGAGGCGATTCTTGAAAAACTCCCCGAATCCGGTATCGAACCGGATTCGTTATTTTTTCTGGATCATGAAACTCAGGTCGGCAAGCGCTTGCCTTACGCCGGTGGTCGCCTGGTGATAGCCGACCAATATGGTTTCGACTATTCGCAATGCTCGCTGCTTTTGATGCCCGAGTTCGATGCCGAAGTCGAGGCCGCCGCGGTTGCCCAGGGTTGCCTGCTGCTCA
This sequence comes from uncultured Gammaproteobacteria bacterium, assembly GCA_937980285.1. Classification (GTDB taxonomy): domain Bacteria; phylum Pseudomonadota; class Gammaproteobacteria. The sequence continues at coordinate 1,837 of CALJQI010000190.1, forward strand.
GCCATTCGATCGAGCGCGACGGCCCGCCGGTGTTCATGGCGGAGGCCGCAATGACAGCGGATATTGGCTATAGCGAAGCCCGCCTGCGGCTCGCCGGTGCCGAGCTTTGCTGCCTGCTGCCGGCCTTACTGGCGCTCGATGATCTGCAATCGATCACCCAGCTCGGGATCACGCTGATGCGTAGCGCCGAGTTTCGAGGCAAGCCAGGCATCGACGAACTGGCCAGCCAGACCATTGACCTGCTTAACACGCGCGAAGTCAGCCCTTCGGTGTTTCCCGGGCAGATCGCTTTTAATGTTCTCCCGGAAGCGGCCGATAGCCGCATCATGAGTGATCTGGGTCAGTTTTTGGGAACTATTTTATATCCGCCAATGGTGCAAACGCTTAATGTACCCGTATTCCATGGGTTTGCCTCCTCGGTGCAGCTGCGCTTCGAATCGGATATTGATTTAGTCGACTGCCGAAAGCGACTGGAATCGCTGGATAAGCTGAGCGTCAAGCAAGGCCTGGCGAGCCCAATTTCCGATTGTAATCAATCGTTTAGCTGTGTTATAAGCCACCTGGAGCAGGCGCCGAATCAGCCTTGCGGCCTACAATTCTGGATGATTGCTGACCCCATGAGATATGGATTAGCGAATAATTACGTGAATGTTGCCGAGTTTTTGCTAAAATCTTTTTTGTAATCTATAGTTACATCTACTTGTGAAAGTGTTTTCTTTAAAGTAAATTCTCTGACTGTATGCATAGGTGCATGGATTTAAGGCACTTTTATAAGAAATAGGTTGGGGAGCTGGGAGACTAAACGTGCGTAATCTGGGACTAATTGTTGCATTGTGGTTGTCGGCTTTGTTACCGACAAACAGTCTTGCCCTGGGCTTGGGTGAGATTGAGGTCAATTCATTCCTGAATCAGCCCCTGAGTGCTGAAATCGAAGTTATTTCGGCCCGCCCCGGCGAGATCGATGACTTGCTGGTAAGTCTTGCGTCAAGGGAAGCTTTTGCCCGCGCGGGATTGTCTCGCCCTCACCATCTTCTCGATTTACGCTTTTCTGTAAAGAAAAACGAAGCGGGCGACGAGGCCGTTATTGTTGTCTCCACCAAGGCAGGTGTCAAGGAGCCTTTCCTCAATTTCCTGATCGAAGCCGATTGGTCCAAGGGCCGCGTGCTGCGCGAGTTCACGGTATTACTCGATCCGCCGTTTTTTGCCGACCAGCCCGCACCCGTCGAGGCCGCGCCCGTCGAAACCGCCGAGCCCGCCACCCCGCCGGTGGAGCAACCGATTAGCGAGCAGGCCAGCGTCAGCGAAATCGTCGAGCAGGCGGGTGTCACCACGATCGAAGAGGCGCCGTCGAGCGAGCTCGCCGATAGCGGTCAACAGATCACCGAACCGATAGCCTTATCCGAGGATACCGCGCCTGCGGAACCCGTCGAAGTCGAATCCAGTAGCGATACTTTCGTTGCCGAACCTTCTCAGAACATCATCAACGACGATGATGTTTTAGTCGTTAAGGGGGACACTCTCTGGAGTATCGCCTCGCGCTACAAGAGCGATGCGCACTCCATGTCGCAGGTCATGCTGGCATTTCAGCGCGCCAATCCCGACGCCTTCACCGACGGCAATATCAATAACATGAAAGAGGGCGCGATTCTGCGCGCTCCCAGCATCGAAGAACTCGATGCCATCGGCCAGCAGGAAGCCTATGCCGAAGTCCTCACTCAAAACGGTCTCTGGGACGACTATGTTGCCCGCGTAACCGGCGTTGCTCCCGCCGCCGCCAGCGAGGAA
>CALJQI010000191.1 GCA_937980285.1 uncultured Gammaproteobacteria bacterium
GACGCGCAATTCCTCCGAAGTCAGCGCGTCGTTATCGTTGTCCTTGCCCGATAACAGGAAGAGTTTCAGCACCAGCTTGGCCAGCCAGTCGATTACGATCACCAGCGGCAGCATCAACCTGGCCAGCGGCCGGTAGACATAGGCCGCCGGCAGCGCAATTTTTTCAGGATTGGTCGCCGCCAGCGTTTTCGGCGTGACCTCGGCGAACAGCAGTAACACCAGCGTCAGCACGCCGGCGGCAATCGCGATGCCGGCCTCGCCGTAAAGCCGGTAACCGATATAGGTGGCCAGCTGGGTCATCAAAACGTTGATGAAATTGTTGCCCAGCAGAATCAGCGTAATCAGCTTGTCGGGGCGTTTCAGCAGTTCGACGGCACGGATCGCGCCGCCGTGGTTCTTATCCGCCAGGTGTCGCAGGCGATATCGGTTCAGGCTCATCAGCCCGGTTTCCGAGCTCGAGAAAAAGGCCGACATCAGGATCAACGCGACAAACGCGATAAACAACCAATATAACGGGATTTCGTTCAACTGGTGAGGCCGTGGTTTACTGCAGAATAAATTCCAGCACCAGTTTGCTTCCAAAAAATGCCAGCATCAGGACAACAAACGCCGACAGGGTCCAGCGAATCGCGGTCTTGCCGCGCCAGCCGAACTTGAAGCGGCCAAATAGCAAAATCCCGAGAATTAGCCAGGCGACGATCGACAAAGCCGTCTTGTGCACCAGGTGCTGGGCGAAAATATCCTCGAGGTAAAAAAAGCCGGTCAGCAGCGACGCGCTCAGACAGATGAAACCGAAACCGAGAAACTGAAACAACAGGGTTTCCATGTCGTGTAGCGGCGGCAGGTAGCGAACGAATCCACCCGGATGATGCTGCCTGATCGAGCGATCCTGGTAGGCCAACAGCCCCGCCTGGAATGCGCCCAGGGTGATCAGGCTATAGGCAATTACGGAGACCATGATGTGCCCCTGTATCGCGTTGTTGCTGGTGCTGATCAGGTGCTCGGGCAAATGCAGGCTGGCGGCGAGATTGGCCAGGCCGCTGATCGGAAACACGATGATGCCAAGGCTCTCGATACGGCGATAAATGCAGCTCAGCAGGATCTGGATAGAGATTAACCATGCGATCAGCGAAAAGGCGGCGAAGAATCCCAGGTTGAGTCCCTGCGGCTGGATGATGAGAAGGTTCAGCGCGGCTGCCTGTAGCAGCATTCCGGCGACCGCGGGTGCGAGCGCGACCCAGCGTTGATGCCGCGCCGTACCCAGCTGTTTGTAAATCAGAAACGCGGACAGGCAATAGCAAAGAGTTGCGAGTGCGCTAGCGATGGTGGGGAACATGGTTTTCGGTCAATGGTTCAAGAAATAAAGTGTAACTGAAAATCCGAGCTGTCGCACTAGCCGCTGTATTGAATAAAAGCCGTTTTCGGGGCTGTGTCAGGCGTTTCGCGCGCATTATCGATGCGATTTTAAATTGTGAACCAGCCCGGATTTTATGACTTTATGGTTGTACTATAGTTGATTAAAACAAGATCCCGTATATAGATAGTTCAATAACTGGATAAACAATTGCGCCAATCCCCGTAGCGTTTGCTATAAACTCGTCCAGGTATTGGATGCTTCCCGGAAAGTTGTACAGGACAACAAGAAAGCCGTATGCAAGTTAAAATACTCGGATGGGCCGGTGGCATAGGTGCGAACCTGCGAACCACTTCCTTCCTGATCGATGATGATTTGTTGATAGACGCAGGCACCGGTCTGGGCGATTTGCCGCTCAATCAGATGACCGGGATTCGTCACATATTCCTGACCCATTCGCACATGGACCATGTCGTCGGTTTGCCGCTGCTGGCGGACAGCATGTTTGGCGTTCACGACGAGCCGATTGTCGTCTACGCACAGGAAAAAACCATCAAGGCGCTCAAGGCGCATATCTTCAACTGGGTGATCTGGCCTGATTTTTCGGAACTGCCTACCCGGGAAAATCCATCGATCCAGTTTGAAATCATGAATCCTGGCGACAAGGTGACGATCCGAGCTCGTGAAATCGAAATGATCCAGGTCAATCATACCGTTCCCGGGGTGGGCTACTGCCTGTCGTCGAGGCGGGCAAATGTCGCTTTCAGCGGCGACACCACCACCACCGACAACCTGTGGCAGGTGCTCGATGGCTACGAAAATATCGACCTGCTGTTCGTCGAATCGGCGTTCTCGAACCAGGATATAGAAATTGCCAAGATTTCGAAGCACTATTGCCCGACGCTGCTGGGCGAAGACATCCTGAAGATGAGACATCGGCCCGACGTCTGGCTGACGCATTTCAAACCGGGTGACGAATCACTGATATACAAGGAGTGTGTCGAAGCCATGCCCGAGTTCAACGTGCACCAGTTGCAGGGCGGCGAAGTATTCAAGTTGTAATTGGTTAACCCGCGCTAGCAGAATTCAGTATACTGTCCCCCGCTAAAAACTGACGAGATTTCCAGATGTTCGAAAATCTTACCGATCGATTATCCAGGACGCTGAAAAACCTGCGCGGCCAGGGCCGTCTCAGCGAGGAAAACATTAGTGACAGCCTGCGCGAAGTGCGCATGGCGCTGCTCGAGGCGGATGTCGCGCTGCCGGTGGTCAAGGCATTCATCGAGGCCGTGCGCGAAAAGGCGCTTGGCCAGGAAGTCATCGGCAGCCTGTCGCCCGGGCAGGCGCTGGTCAAGGTAGTCAACGATGAGCTGGTCGCTATCATGGGTGAAACCCAGGCCGCGATCGACCTCAATCACAAACCCCCGGTGATCGTGCTGATGGCGGGTTTGCAGGGCGCGGGCAAGACCACCACGGTGGCCAAGTTGGCGCGTCGCCTGCAAGAGACCGAGAAGAAGTCGGTAATGGTCGCCAGTGCCGACATCTATCGCCCGGCCGCGATCGACCAGTTGCAGACGCTGGCGAACGAGGTCGGCGCCGAATTTCATCCCAGCAACAGGGATCAGAAGCCGGTGTCGATCGCCCGCGACGCGGTAGCGGCGGCGAAAAAATCGAGCGCGGACGTGTTGATCCTGGATACCGCGGGGCGGCTTGCCATCGATCAGCAGATGATGGACGAAATCCGCGCGATTCATGACGCGGTCGAGCCTACAGAGACCCTGTTCGTGGTCGACAGCATGACCGGCCAGGATGCGGCCAATACCGCCAGGGCTTTCAACGACGCGCTACCGCTTTCCGGCGTGGTGCTGACCAAGATCGACGGCGATGCGCGCGGCGGCGCCGCCCTGTCGGTGCGGCATATTACCGGTAAGCCGATCAAGTTCATCGGCTCCGGCGAAAAAACCGACGCGCTGGAAGCCTTCCATCCCGATCGTATCGCGTCGCGCATTCTCGGCATGGGCGACATCCTGTCGCTGGTCGAACAAGCGCAGGAAAAAGTCGACCACGAAAAAGCGGAAAGGCTGGCGCGCAAGGTCAAGAAAGGCCGCGGTTTCGATCTGGAAGACCTGCGCGATCAGTTCACCCAGATGGAAAACATGGGCGGCCTCGGCAACCTGATCGATAAACTGCCCGGCATGGGCGCCGGGGTGGCGCAGGCGATGCAAAACCCGGCCCACACCAAACAGATGAAACGCATGGTCGCCATTATCGACTCGATGACCCCGCTCGAGCGGCGCAAGCCCGAGGTCATCAACGGTTCGCGCAAGCGCCGCGTGGCGCAGGGTTCGGGCACCCAGATCCAGGACGTCAA
>CALJQI010000192.1 GCA_937980285.1 uncultured Gammaproteobacteria bacterium
TTTCGCGCTGTCGCAGGATTCGATGTGGATTTACCAGGCATTTCCGCTGGCGGCCGATCGCTGTCACGTGATCCAGACGATTTGCTTCCCGAGCGCATCGCTCGAACTCGACGATTTTGAACAGCGGGCCGAGCACTACTACGATCGCATCGATGCCGCCATCGGCGAGGACTTGCCTTTTCTCGAAAATCAACAGCTCGGATTGAATTCTCGTTTCGCCAACCCGGGCCGTTTCGGCGCGCTCGAGCCGAGCGTCGGTAAGTTCGCTTACTGGTATGCGCGGCAGATGTTGGCGGGACTGGCGGCGACCTGATCGATCGGTCCGCCACCTAAACGAAATCGGTATACTTCGGCGCTTGCGTTAAGCCGATGGCCCGGCGTTTTTGTTTCTTTCCTGTTGCAGGCCTTCCTTCGCCGATTCGTAAAAATCGATGCACAGCATTGCGCCGACGATAATCACGATCAGGATAAAGGGTATCTCGCCGATTGATTCGGCCAGGCCACCGGCAAAAGCCAGAAACATGGCGACTGCTATCGCTCCGGTAATGATGTTATCCATGGCATATTCTCGCGGTTGATCTGTCAGTATAAATAAAACTAGTCGTTCAGTATATCCAGTAGCCAGCGCGCAGTGCGGAACAGGCGCGCATCGTCGTCTCTGGCGCCGACGACCTGGACGCCGAAAGGCAATCCATTAGGGCTTTGCAATAACGGCACATTGAGCGCCGGCGTGCCACAGAAGGTCCAGATCGTGTTCATCACCGGGCTGCCCGTGGCCCCGATGCCGGCCGGTGCGGGGCCCGGGGTGGCGGGCGTCAGGATGGCATCGTACTCGTCGAGAATTTCCTGCAGAAGGGCGTCGTATTCCGCCTTCATCTCGATGGCCTTGTCATATTCGCTATCGCTGATCCGCTGACCGCGTTCTATCATCTCGAGCAGCACCACGCTCAATTCGTCCTTACCGCGACTGTACTCGTCGGCAAAGCTGCGCGCCAGATCGGCTTCCATAACCTTGCGCTGATCCTCGTGAAGCTCGTCGAAGGCCGGCGGCAGGTCGAGGATATCGACAGTCTTGTGCTGGCGTCCATTGACTTCCTCGATCAGTTCCCGAAAGCCTTCCTTGGTTATCGCTTCGACCTGGTCCCAGACCGGCGTGCGTACGAATGCAAAATGCGGATTGGCGGGAACCTCGTCCGCCAGAAGCTTGCCAATAGCGGGCGGGGCGACAGGGGTCATGGCTTCGTCCTGGGCGTCAAAACGCATCAGTACGTCGGCGATAAGCGCCAGGTCGTCCAGACCGCGCGCGAACATTCCAATCGTATCCAGCGGTGGTGACTGGGTCAGCACACCGTGGCGGGATATACGAGCGAAACTCGGCTTGAATCCGTAAACGCCGCAGTAGGACGCGGGACGAATAACGGAGCCATTGGTTTGCGTGCCAATCGCCAACGGCACCATCGCGGCGGATACCGCGGCCGCCGAACCGCTGGAAGATCCTCCAGGCGTATGCTCGGAGTTGTGCGGATTGCGTGTCTTGCCGGGGGCATACACCGCCAGCTCGGTGGACACGGTCTTGCCGAGGATGACCGCGCCGGCCTCCTTGAGCAACGATACCAGTGTTGCGTCGCGTTCCGGCCTGCGTCCCTGGTGTAAAACCGTACCACGCTCGGTGGGGTAATCGGCGGTATCGATAATATCTTTGATTCCCACAGGCAGCCCGTGCAAGGCCCCCATCGGCTTGCCCTGGAATCGAATATCGTCGGCCGCTCCGGCCTGCTCCATGGCCACCGCCTTGTCGAGGTGGGCCCAGGCCCCGATCGATTCCTCGAGCTCGTCGATGCGTGCGAAGCAGGCTTCGACCAGGCCCTTAGAAGTCAGCAATCCCCGATCGATGGCCTCGCGGGCCTCGACTGCGCTCAGCAGGTTCGCCGAACCAGGGTTCAAACTACCCATTGCCACCGGGTCAGGCAGCGCCGAACAGGTAGACCGGCAGCCACAGCGCGATTCCCGGGAAGTTATACAGCAATACCATCGACAGTAATATGATCGCGAGATAAGGCATGATTCCCTTGAAAATCGACATTAACTGCACATGAGGTGGCGCCACGCCTTTCAGGTAATAGGCGGCCATCGCCATCGGTGGAGTTAAAAACGAGGTCTGCAGGTTCAGCGCCACCAGGATACCGAAAAACAACGGATCGACGTTGAAGGTATCGAGCATTGGCAGGAAGATCGGCACGAAGATAATGATGATCTCGGTCCATTCCAGCGGCCAACCCAGCAGGAAGATGATGGATTGAGCGAGCACCAGGAATCCGACCGATCCCAGGTCCATGGAAATCACCCAGTCGTGGACCAGGTCATGGCCGCCGAGATAGGAGAATACCGCGGCGAAGGTCCAGGATCCGACGAACAGCCAGCACACCATGGCCGAGGTTTTGGCGGTCAGGTATACCGCCTCTTTAAGGCGTACCCATGACAGCGAGCGATAAAGTACCGCCAGTACAAGACCGCCGAAAGCGCCGACGCCGGCAGCCTCGGCGGGCGTTGCCAGGCCCATCAGGATCGCGCCGAGTACGCTCATGATGAGCACCGCGAGCGGAACGAAGGAAGTCATTAATTCCCACAGGATCTTGCCAAACGGGGGTATGTCTTCTTCTTTCGGTTTTGGCGCCAGGCTGGGATTTATGGCCGCGCGCCCGACTACGTAGACCATGTACATACCGGCCAGCATCATGCCCGGAAAAAGCGCGGCGGCATAAAGGCGCAGCGGAGATATCTCTGCGATTGCCGAATAAACGATCAGCATGATCGAGGGCGGTATCAATATACCGAGGCAGCCGCCGGCACAAATGACCCCGGAAGCGAAACTCTCTTCGTAATTGGCCTTCAACATGGCGGGAAAGGCGAGCATTCCCATCAGCGTGACCACGGCGCCGATGATTCCCGACGCGGTGGCGAACACGGCACAGGTAAACAGCGCCGCCACAGCCATCGAACCGGGCAGGTTGCGCGCGGCCAGCTGGATACTGAAAAACAGGCGGTTGACGATATTCGCCCGTTCCACCACGTAGCCCATAAAAAGGAAGAGCGGGCCGGCCACCAGCACGTCGTTGGACATGACCGAAAAGGTGTTTTGCACGAACAGGTCGAATATTCGATTATCGAATATGCTCTGCATGCGCTCGGCATCGTAATAGGCGTAGTAACCGAAGCCGAGGCCCATTGCGATCAGGGTGAACGCGATCGGAAATCCCAGCAAGACCATGAAAATGAACAGGCCAAGCATCGTTACTGCAACGACTGGATCAGACATGATGCTCTTCCTCCAGTTTGCGCAGGTCTTCCTGCTCGTGCATCAGCATGGTTTCGGTTTCCTGCACGTCATGCAGACGAGGCGGCCAGTCCCCGGTTTTTATGCAGATAACGCAGCGAACTGCCTCCGCGATGCCCTGTAGCAACACCAGGGTACCGGAGATCGGGATCAGCGTTTTAAAGAAATAAATTTGAATGCGTGACGGGCTACTCCAGCTGACCTCCTTGTAGAACCAGGAGTCGGCTGCAAAGCCGTAACCGTAGTAGATCAGGGCCAGGGCCCCCGGCATCAGGAATAAAATATAAAGTACGAGGTCGATCTTGGCCTGGGTTTTTTTGCTGAACAGTCGATAAATCACATCACCGCGAACGTGTGCGTCCTGCGACAGGGCATAGGCGCCGGCCATCATGAACAGGGCGCCGTACATCTGCACGCTCATGTCGAAGGCCCATACCGTCGGCGAATCGAGCACGTAGCGCACGAATACTTCGTAGCAGGTCGAAAAGGTTAATATCACGATACACCAGGCGAAGGCCTTGCCCGTCCAGGCGCTAAGACTATCGATGAAATGAAGAATACGTGTCATGGCAAACCACCAAAAGGGTATTGAAAACCGTCACCAAACCAGCCGGGGCGGCATCATGTAACACCGCCCCGGAAGGTTACATCATTTGCGTTTGCTTACAGTTTGCCGAAGTAATGCTCGTAAGCGCCGGCATAGTTAGGCGAGTTTCTCAACGCGTAAGAGCCGTGCCGCTTCGCCCAGGCCTTCTGCGAATCGATAACTTTCTTGAAGAACGGATCGGACTTGTTGAACTTCTCGACAATGATATCCCAGGCGTTTAGCTGGTCTTGCATGACGCTGTCGGGAGTCTTGTAGACGTTGACACCATGCTTTTCCTGCAGCGTCACCAGATCCTGCGAG
>CALJQI010000193.1 GCA_937980285.1 uncultured Gammaproteobacteria bacterium
CCAGTGGTACCAGCGCTACGGCGATCATTCAGCGGCGCCTCGATACGCCATCAACCTGCTCGAGGAAAGCAAGCGAATCTACATCAACCCGACCCGCATCGCGCTGATGCTGCCCTTTTCCGGGCGCCTGGAAAAAGTTGCCGACGCGATCCAGAACGGCTTTCTCTACGCTTACTACCAGGACCCCGAGCAGGTCGCCGATCTCGAAATCATAAATGCAAGCACCGATCCGGCCGAGTTCAACCTGCAATACGAGCAGGCGATCCAGAATGGCGCCGATTTCGTCGTCGGCCCGATTAGCAAGGACCTGATCGATAACCTGCAGCAACGTGAAGAACTGCAGGTTCCGACCCTGACTCTGAACTACGGTAACGATGAGGCCGATGCCGGCCACAATCTTTACCAGTTCGGGCTGCGCCCGGAGGACGAAGCCGAGCAGATCGCCGACTACGCGCTGGCACAGAACAGAAACCATGCGCTGGTGCTGGTGCCCGACACCGATTGGGGTTATCGCCTGCAACGCGCTTTCAGCAAGCGCTTCGAATCGCTCGGTGGCCAGGTCGTCGGCAGCACCGTCTACCCGGCGAAAAATAACGATTACTCGGCCGCGATCAAGAACCTGCTCAACCTGACCACCAGCAATCACCGCAAGAGCATATTGCAGCAGGTCATCCAGGAACAGGTCCAGTTCGATGCGCGCCGACGCCAGGATGTCGATATGATTTTCATCGCCGCCAACTCACGCCAGGCCCGCCTGATCAAGCCTCAGCTCAAGTTTCATCATGCCCAGGACCTGCCGGTTTACGCGACATCGCATATCTCGTCGAGCACCGGAAATCCGGACGACGACCGCGACCTTAACGAGATCCTGTTTGTCGATATCCCGTGGATGCTGAACAATCAAAGCATTCCCGATTACAAACAGATCAGCCAGCTATGGCCCGATTCGAGCCAGCGTTTCAGCCGCCTGTTCGCGATGGGCATCGACGCTTACCGAATGATTCCGTCTCTGCGACGCCTGATGATCAACCCGGAAGAATCGCTGATGCACAATACCGGTCGCCTGTCGGTCGATAAAAACGGCCGCGTCAGGCGTTCGTTACTGATGGCGACTTACGAAAACGGCCGCGCCAGGCTGCTGGAATCACCCAATACGCAACACCTGTCTTCGGGGCTGCCGCCCTAGAATTATGTGCCCCGCTAATCGCAAAGGATTGCGTTACGAAGACCAGGCCAGGGCTTACCTGCAGGCGCGCGGCTTGCGACTGCTGCAACAGAACTTCTACAGCCGCGGCGGCGAGATCGACCTCATCATGCGCGACGGCGATACGATTTGTTTCATCGAGGTCAAGTTTCGCAGGTCGCTGGCCTTCGGCGGCGCGGCAAGCTCGATTCCGGTCTCCAAGCAACGCAAAATCATTAATACCGCGCTGTTCTACATCGCCGGTCGCAAACAACTGGCGCGCCAGCCGCTGCGCTTTGACGCGCTGCTGATCCAGCGCCGGCCCGACGGTAGCGACAGCATTGACTGGATACGGAACGCTTTTTACGCCGAATGAATCGAACCGGGGGCGACCTATACGGCAAGCGGGTAAAAGCCTGCAGACTTTCGGGGCGCATTCTTTAAATTGTAGAAAAGGCCTTTGCAACGCGCGTTTTTGTTGCAGTTACCCGGCTATTCCCGATCGCAGGGATACCAGCCTGCATTCCACGATTTCTGCGATCCGGCAGACGCTGCCCTGTTCAGTCGGCCAGGGGCCGGCTTAGCACCCAGCAATAGCCGTCAGGATCGAGAATGCAGCACTCTCTGAGGCCGTGCGGTTTGTCCGCCGACCCCGCCAGAACGATGTAATCGTTATCATGCGCTCGCGCCTCAGCGGCATCCGGGTCCTGGTTGAACAGCTGTAACTCGACACCCTGCCCTCGGCCCTCCTGGCCCATGACGAAGCCCAGTAGCGGGTGGTTATCGTAGGTATGGTCGGCGTGAAGCATCCATTGTGCCTCGTCGTTCCTCAGCACGGCGAAATCCTGATTCCAGTAGACGACCCTGGCGGCGAGAACCTCTTCAGAAAAACGAACCGTGTTTTCGACGTCGCTAACCAGCAGGTTTACACCCAGCCCGGTCAGGGATTTTCCGAAATCGGCAGCGCCGATTTCCCAGGGTTCTTTAGTGGATTTGGAGGCCATGATTAAGATCCTTTGCAATCTGATTGGTGAATGGAGCGATACGGGAAGGCGGCTCAGGTCTTTTGCAGCATTACTTTTGTTCCGTGGACCGAACTACTCTCTCCCATATCCGTTTTGTCGGGGCTGTGCAGAATGTTTACGTTGGCCTTGCCGGCTTCATGCATGATCCACCTGCCCTTGCTGGAAAGCACCGTGCCCGCGGGCACGATGTCGGAGACTTTGGCGATCAGCGCCAGTCTTCCTGTTTCGTTGAACAGCGACACCCGGTCGCCGTCGCCGATGTTTCGCGCCCCGGCGTCCAGCGGGTTTATCGTAACCGTTGCCGGCCCCAGGCTTTTCAGGATTCCCGGGTCGTTGCCGTAGCTGGAATTCATCAGGTATTTATCCGCCGGCGATAACAGGCGGAGGTAATCTCCGCCCGCAGCGGGATCGGCATCGGCGGTCGGCACCAGCGGCAAGCCGTCTTCTCTTGCGCGTTCGCTGGCAATTTCGATTTTACCGCTGGGGGTGGGGAATTGACCGTCCGACCACAGTATCAATGGTTCCGGCGAGGCAAAACACCAGCCCCTGTGTTTCAGTTCCTGCCAGCTCAAACCGATGTCAAGCCGTTCCATTTCCCGCTTCAGGATATCTTCATCCCGCTGGTATAGTTCATCGCCCTCCAGCTTCATGGCGGCCGCGAGCCTTCGAAAAATCTCCTGGTTGGGCAAGGCTTCCCCCGGAGGATCGGCAACGCCTACCTGCGCACCCAATATCAAATGAAAATACGACGCGCAAAGATCGTCGAATTCGAGGAAGCTGGCCGCGGGCAACACGATATCGGCATAGCCTGCGGTATCGGTCGCGAAACAGTCGATCACCACGGTGAACAAATCGTCCCGCGACAGTCCGCTGATCATTCTTTCCTGCGCCGGGTTGGAGGCCGCGGGGTTACTGTTCCAGACGACTAGCGCCTTGATTTTTTCGGCATCGTTTATCGCATCCGGAAAATCCATTTGCCCGATAGACTGGCCGCAGTCGTGATCGTCATTGTCGACATGACTTCCCGGCAAACCCCTGTTTCTGGCGATTGCAAAGCTATCGTTCAGGAAATAGGCGCCGCTGCCGGCCTTGCCGATATTCCCGGTGAAGGCCGGCAACATGGCACAGGCCCTGAAAACGTTGCCGCCGCCGGGCTGGCGTTGCAAGCCTTGCCCAAGCCACATGATCGACGGTCCGGCGGCATACCAGCGGGCGGCCTGTTCGATCAATTCCGCCGATATACCGGTCTGCGCCGCGCCCCACTCCACCGAGGATTGCGCGATACCTTCCCTGACTTCGTCATAGCCGATCACGTGCTCGCGGATATAGTCTTCATCCAGCAATCCGTCACGCTGCATGACATGTAACAGGGAAAACGCGAGCGCGGCGTCGGCCCCGGGGCGTATCTGTAAATGAAGATCGGCCCTGGCCGCGGTATCGTGCCTCACCGGATCGACGACGATTACCTTTACGTCGTTGCCAAATAGCCATTTGTCATCGACGTGCGGGGCGGTCACCGATGGATTGGCACCCCACACCAGGACGCAGGCGCTGTCCTTGATCGTGCGCGGATCGAAGCCATTGAGCGAATTTCCAAAAACGTAATTCCATGCCACGTGACCGGCATTGTTGCAAATCGTATCGGGATCGATTTCGGTGGCGCCGATATGCTCGAAAAACCGGCAGGGAAAGTCGATGGCGAGCATGGAGCAGGTACCCGTATAGTGGGTATGCGCGATCTTCTGCGGCCCTGCGGATTGCTGAATATCGATGAATCTGCTCGCAATTTCATCCAGCGCCCGTTGCCAGCTTATCCGCTCGTAGCGCCCATCGCCTTTTTTACCGGAACGGCGCAGGGGGTGCAGCAGGCGGGCTTTTTCATCACGCCAGACGCCGTTATAGGCAATCGAGCACTTGGCGCATAACGGTCCCTGGTTGGAAGGATGACCCTTGTTGCCGGTGACGGTGGCAATTTCGCCATCGCGGGTGATAACGGTAACACCGCAGCCGTCGTAGCAATCGCGCGGACAGGTGGTCGCTATAGTTTTTATGTCAGCTGGCATTGCCTGGTTCTTTTGACGGTTGTTGCATTCTGTTGGCCGCGCTCGCCTGATCTGTTATCAGGGCATTTGCCGGGGCGATCGCGCGCTTGCTTACTAGATTTCCGCTCGAAAGCGGCGACTCACCTACCTCGGATACCGATGCCTCGGCACCGGGGCATCATACCCCATAGATCCGCTGCCTACATTTCTCTGGTTAGAGATAGCATCCCGCGATTTCCTCCGGCGCATACGGCTGGAACCAGTCAGGTCCTGGAACGAGCGAATCACGCCAATTCGAGACTAGTCATGATCAGTATTTGATTTGAAACCACTGAAAAATCAGGCCGCCTGGACACTGCCACGTACACAACGGAATCCAAAATCCGCATCTCTAACTTCAGGATTCATTCGATCCCGATGAGCGCACCTGAGCTCCACGTCCGCACTTCGATTCCCGCCGCCGCGAATCACGCGCGCATCGCCAGCCTCCGGACCGGAATAACCGACATCGCCATGATCAGGATACTCACCGTATCGATCCCATACCCATTCCCAGACGTTGCCGCTCATGTCAAACAAACCCCACGAGTTTTCTTTCA